>DATELS010000572.1:0-4854 GCA_035276365.1 Thermoanaerobaculia bacterium | reverse complement strand
CTCGGTGATACGCCGGCTTCACTTCGCGCACGCCGCGCTCGATGCCTTCCCATGAGATGCCGACCGTGCGCGCGGTGGCGATCGCGGCGAGGAGGTTCTCGAGGTTGTGCCGTCCGGGGAGCACGAGCTCGAAGCGGCGGTTCTGCACGACGAAGCGCGTGCCGAAGAGGCCGCGCTCTTCGATATTCGTGGCGCGGAACTCCGCGTCGTGCTCGATGCCGTACGTGACCTTCGGGCCGTCGAAGTCGCGGCTGATGCGCACGACGTGCTCGTTGTCGACGTTGATCACGACCGTGCCGCCCGGCGCGAGGTTCTCGAGCAGCTCGCGCTTCGCGGCGGCGATGCCTTCGATCGTGCCGAAGAACTCGATGTGCACCGGCGCGATGTTCGTGTACACGCCGATGTTCGGGCGCATGAGCCCCGCGATCTGCGCGATCTCGCCGGCGTGGTTCATCCCCATCTCGCTGACGACGACTTCCGCGTCGTCGGGCACGTTGTCCATGCAGAGCGGCGCGCCGATCTGGTTGTTGAAGTTGCCCCACGACTTGTGCGTGCGCCGCTCGGTGGCGATGAGCGTGGCGATCATCTCTTTCGTCGTGGTCTTGCCGGCGGAGCCGGTGATGCCGATGAGTGTGAAGTTCGTCGACTCGCGGATGGACTTGGCGAGTTGCTGCAGCGCCGCGGTCGTGTCGGCGACGCGGATGATCGCCTTGTCCGTGTGCTCGGGGACCTGCGAGACGACCGCGCCGCGCGCGGTTTGCAGCGCCTGCGCGAGGAACTGATGTCCGTCGAGCCGCTCGCCTTGGATGGCGAAGAACACCGAGTCCGGCTTGACTTCGCGGGAGTCGATGACGACCGAGGAGGAGAGGACGTCGGCGCCCTGCACGACCTCACCGCCGATCATCGAGGCCAGTTGGGCGAAGGTCAGCGTGGGCATACCGGCCTCCGCGATGCCGTCTTCCGGCTCCGCCGCGTTTCGTCGCCGTTCGTCCCCTTCCCCGGGAACTGCCTGGCGAACCCCATCCGTCCACCCTCGCCGAAACCGACCGACGGAGCCGGAACGCGGCACCCGATCGAACGCGAAAGAGAATAAGCGATTTTCATGAGTAATTTCAAGTCAATTTCGTAGCTGATTTTTCGTAGCGTTTTTTCAGTGCGAGCTCGGCTTCCTCGCGATCGTCGAAGTGCACGACCTCGTCGCCGATCACCTGATACGTCTCGTGTCCCTTGCCGGCGATGACGATGACGTCGTCCGCGCCGGCCTCGCCGATCGCACGCGCGATCGCGGCGCGCCGGTCGGCGATCTCCAGGTACGGCTTGCCGGAGATGCCCTTCTTGATCTCGTCGATGATGGCCTGCGGGCTCTCGCTGCGCGGGTTGTCGCTCGTGACGATCACCTGGTCCGCGAGCCGCGCGGCGATCTCGCCCATCTGCGGACGCTTGCCGCGATCGCGATCGCCGCCGCAGCCGAAGAGAATCCAGATGCGCCGCTCGCCGGCGACGTCGCGCACGGCGTGCAGGAGCTTCTCCAGCGCGTCGGGCTTGTGCGCGTAGTCGACGATCACGGTGGGCGTGCCGTCGCCGACGCGCTCGAAGCGCCCGCGCACGGAGTCGAGGTTGCGAATGCCGGCCTCGATGGCTTCGGTGGGCATGCCGACGACGAGCGCCGCGCCGATGGCGCCGAGCCAGTTGTACAGATTCGGGAGTCCGAGGAGCCGCGACTCGACGCGGATGTCGCCGCGCGGCGTGTGCACGATGCCGCGCAGTCCTTCAACGGTAATCGCGAAGTCGCTCGCGGGACGGATGTCGCCTTCGCGGCCGAAGGTCATCGCGACGGAGCCGAGCTCGTTCGCGAGACGACGGCCGTACTCGTCGTCGATGTTGACGACCGCGGTCTGCCACGTGCGATCGATCTGATCGAACAGGATTTTCTTGGCCTGGAAGTAGTCCTCGAAGTCTTTGTGAAAGTCGAAGTGCTCGCGCGAGAGATTGGTGAAGACGGCCGCGGCGAAGCGGACGCCGTACGTGCGCTTCAGTGCAAGAGCATGCGAGGAGACTTCCATGACGGCGTGCTTGACGCCGGCGTCGACCATCTTCGCGAACCACTCCTGCAGCACGACGGCATCGGGCGTGGTGCGATCGGCGACGAGACGCTCGTCGCCCGCTCTGTATTCAATGGTTCCGATGAGGCCGACCGGATCGCCGCCCGCATCGAAGATGGACTCGATCATGCGGGTCGTCGTCGTTTTGCCGGACGTGCCGGTGACGCCGACGAGCGAGAGTTTGTCGGCGGCGCGGCCGTAGAAGTTGGCCGCGATCAGCGCCAGTGCGGCTCTTGCGTCGTCGACGACGATTGTTGCTGGTTGCTGGTTGCTGGTTGTCTGTGGGGTGGCGACGATGGCCACTGCGCCGCGTTCGATCGCTTGCGGGATGAACTGTGTGCCGTCTTTTGCGGTGCCGGGGATCGCTACGAACAACGCTCCCGGTTTTACCAGGCGTGAGTCGGGCGTGACCGACGTGATGTCCACATCGATGTTGCCGTGCGTTTCGCACACGGGTACGTCTAGCAGAAGTTCGCGCAGTTTCATCCGCGCACCTCCTGCGAGAGCTTCAGCGTCACGCGCCGGCTGACCGGCAGCGCTCCGCCCGGTTGAGGATCTTGTGAGGTCACCACTCCGCTTCCGATGGCGCGAACGGTGAGTCCGCTCGCGACCGCGCGCGCGATCGCCGCGCGTGCATCGAGGCCACGGAGATCGGGAACTCCCGCCGCCGCACCGCCCGCGTTGCGCGGTTGCGAAAACGCGGCCAGAAGCGGACGTCCGACGCCGATCGTTCGCGACGGAATCGACGGCGGCACACCGAGGTACCTCAGCGTCGCCTCGGCCACCTCGCGGAACACCGGCGCGGCCACGGTGCCGCCGTAGTACTCGGGCCGCGGCTCGTCGATCACCGCGAGAATCACCAGACGCGGCTGATCGGCGGGAACGTATCCCGCGAACGATCCGACGTAGCGATCGGCCGAGTATCCGCCGCGCGTCGCCTTCTGCGCCGTCCCCGTTTTTCCGGCGACGACATGCTCGGGCAACGCGGCCAGCGTCCCGGTGCCGCGCGAGACGACGTTCTTCAGAATCTCGTTGAGCACGGCCGCCGTCTTCTCCGACATCACGCGCCGCGCCGCATGCTTCGACGGCTCGTACACGGTCGCGCCCTGATCGTCGACGATGCGCTGCACGATGCGCGGCTCCATCATCATTCCGCCCGTCGCCACCGCGCCGACCGCGCGCACGATCTGCAGCGGCGTGACGCCGATCTCCTGTCCGATGGCGATGCTCGCGGGCGAGACCTGCGTCCACTTCTCGCTGCGCCGCAGCATGCCGCTCGACTCGCCGGGCAGCTCGATCCCGGTGCGCTGTCCGAATCCGAAGCGCGTGATCCAGTCGTAGAAGCGCCGATCGCCGAGCGACAAGCCGACGCGCGCGGAGCCGACGTTCGAGGAGTTGACGATGACATCCTCGAACGAGAGCTGTCCGTAGCGATGCCCGTCGTGCTCGTGAATGGTGATGTTCGCGATCGTGATCTCGCCGTTGCCGCAGTCGAGCATCTGCGACGGCGTGACGACGCGCTCTTCGAGTCCCGCGGCCGCCGTGACGATCTTGAACGTCGAGCCGGGCTCGTACAGGTCCTGCACGATGCGATTGCGCCACGCTACGGTAGCGAAGTCGCGGAAGCGATTCGGATCGAACGTCGGCAGCGAAGCCATCGCCAGGATCGCGCCGTCGTTTGGATCCATGACGACGACCGCGCCGCCGTTCGCGTGGTACTGCTGCACCGCACGATCGAGCGCGCGCTCGGCGATGAACTGCACGACGGAGTCGATGGTGAGAATGACGTGATGTCCGTCGCGCGGACGATTCGCGCCGTCGCCGCCGACGAGGTACACGCCTTTGCGCGCGTCCTTGAGCAGCGTGACTTTGCCCGGCGTGCCCTGCACCTGATCTTCGAACTGATGCTCGATGCCGGCGAGACCTTCGCCGTCGACGCCGACGTAGCCGATGACGCTCGCGCCGAGGGTGGCGCGCGGATACGAGCGCCGATGCGCCTCGAGAAAATAGATCCCCGGTAGCGCGAGCTTCCGCGCTTCCGCCGTCACTTCGAGCGGCAACTGCCGCGCGACCCACGCGAAGCTGCGCTCGCTGCGCAGCTTGGCCTCGATCTGGCGCGCGTTCATGCCGATGCCGCGTACGCTCGCGAGCGCCTTCGCGGTCGACTTGCGATCGCGAATCGCTTGCGGATCGGCGTAGATGGATTCCGCGGCGATGCTCTCCGCGAGCACGCGTCCGCGCGCGTCGAGGATCGAGCCGCGCACGGGCTTCAGCTCGAGCGTGCGCTCCTGCTGCCGCTGCGCGCGCTGGACGTAGTGATCGTGATGGACGAGCTGTACCTGCGCCAGCCGCGCGACGACGATCAATGCCCACGCGGCCAGCGCGGCGAAGAGGTACAGGAGGCGGCGATGCGAGAGGGGCATCTAGCGCGCTCCTGCGGAGCTGTTGGTGGTTGGCGGTTGGCGGTTGGCGGGAGACGACGACTTCTCGACCATGACGATGGTCTTGGGATCGGTGGGCTCGAAGCCGAGGTCGCGCGCTTTCGTGGCGACGGTGTCGAACGACGTCATCCGATCCAACTCCGCCTCCAGCGCCTTCTGCTTCGCCTCGGCGTCCTTCAGCGTGTTCTGCAGCCGCGTGGCTTCGCGGCCGAGGCGGATGACCTCGAGGTTCTGCCACGTGAACAGCAGCAGAAACAGACCGATCGGAACGCCCAGGCTCAGGACGGCGAGCAGTTCGCGATTACGCCGGC
>DATELS010000571.1:0-5373 GCA_035276365.1 Thermoanaerobaculia bacterium | reverse complement strand
CGTGGCATCGACGGCGCCCGCGATCGTGATGCCCGCGCCGGTGTTCGCCATGAACGTCGAGTCACTGATGTTCGCCTTGATGTTGCCGTTGAGGAAGACGCCGCTCGTCGTGACGCTGCGGCTCTGGTGAACGCGGTTGAGGTTCACCTGCACGGAGCCGCCGGCCGGGACGACGTTGATGCCGAGGCCGCCGGTGAGCACGATGTCGGTGTCAGTGACCTGAAGGATCGCGCCGCCGGCATTGTTCGTGACGACGTCGATGCCATGGTGATTCGCCGTCGGATCCATGTTCGCGATCGTGCAATGCTCGACCGTCAGGCGCTTGCCGGAGATGAACCGGATGCCGTTCGTGCCGTTGCCCGCGCCCTGAATCGAGATGTTGCGGATCGTGACCTCGATCGTGTTCGGCGAGCCGGTCAGGCTGTCGTTGACGACGATGCCGTTCGTGAGCGAGTTGAGGATGCCCGCCAGCGTCCCGTCGCCGTTGAGCGTGATCGACTTCGTGATCGTGACTGCGCCGAAGCCGCCCGGATCGAGAACCGAGATCTCGCCCTTGTTGGCCGTCTTCGAGATTGCGCCCGCAAACGTCTTGCAGGGAGCGGTTCTGCTGCACGGGTTCACGTCGTCGCCGACACCCGATACCCACGTACGGGTGGCCTGCGCGCTGGCGACCGTCGTCAGCCCGAAAACACAAATGGAAAGCCCGATGATCCTGAGAGTCCGCACTTTGAATTCCTCCTTAATTGACCGGCCGGCCGCCACGCGACGACCGGACTTGAAGCAGATCTGGTGGACGACCGACAATTTAGTGACTTTCCAACAGAATGCCGTGACCCACATCACGATTCCCTCGGCACATGCCGATATGTGGCGTTCCCGATGTCCTGCTGATGGATTGGAATGGAAAAGTATACACCTCTCCGCGCCGAATGAAACAGCTTTTCGACCCCGGCCTTCGCCTACGGCGTAAAATGATTCCGTTCTCGAAGAGGTGAGCGATGACTCACGTTCATTCGCATGCCCCCGGGTCGTTCTGCTGGATCGAGATGGCCGCCCGCGACTCCGCCGCCGCCATCGACTTCTACGCGCAGTTGTTTTCCTGGACCGTCGCGGAATCGGCGATGGCGGACGCGCAAACGTACTTCATCTTTCAGAAAAACGGACGCGACGCGGCCGGCATGTACGCGATCACCGAGCGCCAGCCGGCCCTCCAGCCGCACTGGATGTCGTACATCGCCGTGAGCAGCGCCGATGACTCCTTCGCGAAGGCGCAAACGCTCGGCGCGCGCACGCTGATGGAGCCGTTCGACGTCTTCGACCGCGGACGCATGGCCGTGCTCGCCGACCCCTCCGGCGCCCCGTTCTCGATCTGGGAGGCGCGCGGAAACGCGGGCGTCGGCGTGCGCGACGAGGCGGACGCGCTTTGCTGGAACGAGCTGCAGACGCACGACGTCGCGGGCTCGAAGAAGTTCTACCCGCCGCTCTTCAACTGGCGGATGAAGGAGAGCGACGAATACACCGAATGGCACCTCGGCGAGCACGCGGTGGGAGGCATGATGCAGGCGCAAGGTCCCCCCGACGCGCCGCCGTTCTGGATGCCGTACTTTGCGGTCGACGACTGCGACGCCAAGGTCGCGCTCGCACAATCCATCGGCGCGAACGTGTACGTCCCGCCGATGGACATCCCGAACATCGGCCGCTTCGCGGTGATGGCCGATCCGCAGGGGGCGGTGTTCGCGGTGATCAAGTTGCTGATGTGACGGATGGAGCACCGGAGCGCCGCCGTCCCCGGCGGCTGATGCGGCGGCGTCTCGCCGCCGCTGGCGGGAGCGGGGACGCTCCCGCATCAGCCGGCGTGCGGCGTGCCTCTACATTGACCGCAGCACGAGTGCGGACTGATCATGCTCGGCCCGCGACCGGAGCGCCATCGTCGCGGCGGGTGACGCGCCGCCGCGGGCGGGAGCGGGGACGCTCCCGCATCAGCCGGCGTGGACGCCGGCGCTCCGCGAGACCTTCCGAAAGGAATTCATCCGCGTGCCCTCGCGTTGCCCTCTCCGCTTCTGAAGAGATTTCGCATCACGTGTGGATCTCCGCAGGCAGCACCTAGATTCACGAAAGGAGATCCACCCCCATGCGTCAGTCCGGAACCGTCAAGTGGTTCAACGATGCGAAGGGCTTCGGCTTCATCACGACCGAAGGTGGCGAGGACGTGTTCGTTCACTTCAGCGCCATTCAGAGCCGCGGCTTCCGCTCGCTGCAGGAAGGTGCGCACGTCGAGTTCGAAGTCGCCCAGGGCCCGAAGGGTCTGCAGGCGCAGAACGTCACCGTGTCGTAAACCAATCAACCGCAGCGCAACAAAAAAGGCGGGCCGCAAGCCCGCCTTTTTCATTTCCGCGCGACGCGCGCGCGACATCACTTCTTGCGCGAGTACGCGATCTCCATCGTCTTGTACATCTTCCCGTCCGGTCCCGGTCCCCACATCTCCAGCGTGTGGTGATCCGCGTCGATGACCGTGACCTTCTCGTCGATCTTCGTGTCCTTGCCCGTCATCGGATCGGCCATCGTGCCGGTGAACGTCCACGTCTTCCCGTCGTCGCTCGCCGCGCCGCTCATCATCATCATGCCGGTCGACATGTTGTCCATCCACGTGCCCCAGTACTGCTTCTTCACGTTGTCGTAGCCGGTGTAGCCGACGCCCTCGAAGGGCATGCCCATGAAGTTGCCGCTGAAGCGCTGCTCGAGATAGCGGCCGCCCATGACGGCCTTGTTCTCGGACGTCCCGTCCATCACCATCGCATCGGCGCCGGGCATCATCCACGTCGACACCTTCGCGTTCCACGTGCCGGCCATGTTGGCGAGCATCTTGTGCGGCTCGCCCGGCATGCCGGCCTTCATCATCGCCTCCATCATGGCCGGATCCATCTCCGGCTTCGAGGCTTTCGACTGCGCCTGCTGATGGTCGTGTTGTGCGAACGCCGTACACGCGACGACGGCGAGCAGAGCTCCCGCGAGAACTTTGACTTTCATACTTTCTCCTTCGTCTTTTGGACCGCGGAATCGTATCGCGGCGGCGCGCGCTACGTCGAATTCCACGGCCTGGAGATGACGCAGGAGTTGATGCCGCCCACGCCCATGCTCAGCTTCCCGGCGTAGCCGTCGGCGAGCTCGCATCCCTCGCGTCCGACAATCTTCTCCGTGTGGATTTTCACGTCGGCGTGCAGCTCGCCTTCGGTGAGCGGCATCGGGAAGAGCTTCCCGCGGGCCATGCCCAAATGTTGTGCAGTCAGCTCCCAGCCCCCGCCGACCGACATCCCGTGTCCGAACGTTCCCTTGCGCGCGGTGAAGATGACGTCGGGATGCAGCATCTCCAGCGACGTCTCGATCTCCGTCGCGTCGCCGGGAGTCGCGGTCGCGTGCATGTCCCAGTTCGTGACTTCGTGCGCCTGCAGGTCCTCGAGCGCTTCCTTCATCGCGAGCTGCGGCCCGCCCTTCGACGGCGTGATGATGTGATGCGCATCGGAAGACGCGCCGACCCCGACGATCTCCATCCCCAGCGGCTGGAAGCCCTGCGCGCGCATCGCGTCGGCGTCGCCGACGATCCACACGCACGCGCCGCCCGCGACATGCGTGCCTTTGAGTCCCGTGAGCGGACGCGAGACGTCGGCGTCCGCGGAGAGCACGTTCGCGTTGTAGAACGCGGAGATGACCATCTCGTGCGGCGGCGGATCGGTCATGCCGACGACGACCGCCGACGCCGTGCCGAGCTCGATCGCATCCGTGGCCATCTTGATGGCGATACCGAACGACGCACATGCCGCGATCGGCGCGTACGCGGGTCCGGTGATCTTCCCGATCATCGAGATCTGCGCGGCGGGGATGTTGGCGATGTTCCACAAGAGGTTCGCCGACACCGCGGCCCAAGGCTCTTCCGGCCCGCCCCATTTGCGATTGAGCGCGCGAATGCGATTCAGCTTCTGACGAATGGACGAGAGCTTCGCCGAGCCCGAGGATGGCGGCACGGGCTCGCCATGAATCTCGCGCGCCTCCGCGAGGTACTCCGCGAGGCCGTCGCTCTTCACCGCCCAGTGCGCCTCCCACTCATGCTTCGCCTCGATCCACGCCTCGGATCCCAACGGCAACTCCGACGGATCGCGCGGCGCGTCCGGATCCGCCTCGCCGTCTTTGTGGCGACGCAACGGTGCACAACGTTCGGGCGCAGCCCAGAACTCGTTCCAGCGGCGCAGCGCGCGGTCGTACGCGAGCGCCTCGCGCTGCGTGACCGTGATGTCGCCGATGCCCGTGCCGACGTAGACGTGACAGCGCGTACCGAGAGATTGCAGATACTGCTCGAGGCCCGGGTTTTGGCCGAGGGATTGGATGAACGCGCCGATGGCGTATTGAACCATCGGCCCCATCTTTTCTTTGAGTTGCGCGTACTTCGCGGGCGGAAACCGCTCGTCGAACCACGCGTGGTATGTTTCGAAGTCGAAGTCGGGGTAGCCGACGAGAAAATTCGACTGACCATAGCCGGTGAAGGGCGAGAGCCACGTCTCCGCATGCTCCAGGTTTTGCGCGAAGACATCGACGTTCGGCGATTTCGGCGCGACGAGACCCCAGCCGAAAATGCCGACTCTTCTGCGTTCCGACATAGGCGCCGCATTGTATCGAACTTGCATCAGTCGGCCTCCGCATCGACTTCGCTGCAGTGCAAAGGGGTGTTCGTGAAGAAATCTGTCTCGTGGTTCGCCGTCATCGCAGTCGTCTTCGCCCTCGCCGCGTGTCATCGCGAGAGCGCGAGCGGGACGACCGAGACCATCGCGCCGGCGCCGCCACAACCCGCGGAGGCGACGGACTCGGATGCGATGACGCAGACCGTCGACATCGAGGACAGCCGGTCGGAGGCGGAGGGAGCGGGACTGACGGAGCGAGGCACCGCATCGACTTCGACGACCACGACAACGGCCACGACGACTACGACGACGAGCACTGCGCCGCCGACGACCAAGCCGCCGAAGAAGCAGTGAACGCGCTGTACGAGCCTCTCATCGAGCGCGATCTCGATGCGTTTCCCGCGGCCGCGCGTGCGTTTCTCGAATCGCATTCACCGGACGAGTTGTGGATCGCGGTGGCGCGATTCGCCGTGCTCGCGTACGCGCCGTCGCAACATGCGAAGCGCGCGGTGATGGCGGTGCGCGCCGCGCATGACATGCGCGAGGCGATGGGGGAGCGGTGGACGGAGCTCGTCATCGAATGCGCGCGTTACGCCGCGCAGAGCCGGCAGCCGTGGAGCGAGCCGCCGCTGCTCGATCCGCCGGCGATCGACGAGACGCAGCCGCGCGATCGCGAGGAGTTGCGTGCGGCGATCGAGACGAA
>DATELS010000570.1:0-4577 GCA_035276365.1 Thermoanaerobaculia bacterium | reverse complement strand
CTCGAGTTCTCGAAATTCTTCTGGAGCGCGATCGCGGTGCTCATCGTCTTCGCCGGCGCATTCGTGTTGTGGCTGCGCAGCGTCGCGCCGGCAGATCTCGTCGACGTGCGCGACATCGAGATGGCGCCCGCGGGCGGCCATGCATTCGTGACGGGCATCGCCGCGCATCGCGCCGACTTTCACTCGACGTTCATCGTCGACGCGAAGAGCGGCGCGTACACGCGCATCGCGACGCCGCCGTGGTCGGGCGTGCGCTGGTCGCGCGACGGCCGCGTCGCCGCCTGGATGCAGCCCCTCGGCATCCGCACGCCGATGTGCGAGCTGCACATCCAGCGGGTCGGCGAAAAGAAGAGCGTGGCCACCGGCATCCAGTCGCGAATGTGGGGACGCTTCATCCTCACCGACGACGGCACGCGCGTCGCGGTCGCGACCGATGGCAACGTCGCCATTCACGATCTCGTGAATCATCGCGTGCTCGCGTCGGCGGGTGGCTTCACGGACTTCCGTCCCGAGCTCTTCTTCCTGAACAACGACGTGCTGCGCATCATCGATGCGGTGGACGTGTCGCGAAAGAACGTCGGCACGCTGCGCGTGTCCGATCTCGACGTGCGCACGCGCCGCATGACGACGTACGGCCGGCGCACGCTGACGCTGCAGACGTATTTCCTCAGCGCGTCCGACGACGGCATGCGCATGTTCATTCGCACGGCGGGAGAGATCGTCGACGGCCGCACGCTCGCGACGATCGCGAAGATCGTCCCGACCGCGCACTGGGGCTCGACGATGCTCAGCGACGGCGCGGTGGCGATCATCGACAACGCGCACGGCACGAAGCTGCGCATGTTCGATCGCGACGGGCAGCCGCGCGGCGAAGTCGCGCTGCCGAACGCGGACAACGCGTACGTCTCCGGCGAGACGACGAACGGGAAGCTGATCGTCGTCAGCATGCAGGAGCAGCGTCACTCGATGATCGTGATCGATCGCGCTCGCCTCGCGGTCGAGCGGGTCGTGCCGAACATGAAGGGGCCGATGCCGCAGTGGTTCGTCGATCCGCGCGCCGCCAAGTACGACGCGAACACGCCGTTCCTCGGCGTCGACGATGCGGGGAAGCTGAAGGGATGGAGTGTGGCGACGGGAGCCGTCGCCACACGGTAGAAGCTACGCGGTTTTCGTCTTCGCGAGCGCGCTCTTCGCGGCTTCGGCGAGCGCGGTGAACGCGGCGGCGTCACGCACGGCGAGATCGGCGAGGATCTTCCGGTCCAGCGTGTTGCCCGCGGCCTTGAGGCCGGCGATGAACGTGGAGTAGGACATTCCGTTCTGACGCGCGGCGGCGTTGATGCGCGCGATCCACAGCTTGCGGAAGTCGCCCTTGCGGTCTTTGCGGCCGGCGAAGGCGGAGTTGAGCGCCTTGTCGACGGCCTGCTGGGCGATGCGGTGACCGCGCGACCTCATCCCGTAGAAGCCCTTGGCGAGCTTCAGGACTTTCGCGCGGCGGTTCTTTCTCTTTGGACCTCGTTTGACTCTCGGCATGGTCTCCTCGTTTTCCTTTCGTTTCGAGCGGCCGGGTCAGGAGTGGTGATCACCCGGACGCGCTCCGTTGGCGCAGCTCGGCGAGCGAGCTACTTGTACGGAATCATGCGGCGCACGGTCTTCGCATTCGCGCCCGAGACCTCGACTTCACCGGCGAGCCGCGACTTCCGGCCCGGCGACTTCTTGGTCAGGATGTGCGAGTGAAAAGCGTGGTTGCGCTGCAGCTTGCCGCTTCCGGTCTTCTTGAACCGTTTGGCGGCCCCACGATGCGTTTTCATCTTCGGCATAGAAATCCCCTCTAAAGCCTGGCTGGTAACCTGTTGAGGGCGCGGATGATTCCCGCGCTCCGCCTACTTGTTCGGCGCGATCACGATCGTCATCCGGTTGCCCTGCACGTCCGGATGCGGGTTCTCCGAGGCGCCGACTTCTTTGATCTCGGCGAGGAGACGGTCGAGAACGGCGCGGCCGAGCTCCATGTGCGTCATCTCGCGGCCGCGGAATCGGACGCTCGCCTTCACCTTGTCCCCATGCTGCAGGAACCGGATGATGTTGTTCTTCTTGAAATCGAAATCGTGCTCGTCGATGCGGGGGCGGAACTGCACCTCCTTGACGACGATCACCTTCTGCTTCTTCTTCGCCTCGCCCTGCTTCTTCTTCTGCTGGAAGATGAACTTGCCGTAGTCCATGATCTTGCAGACCGGCGGAGTGGCGGTCGCGGAGATCTCGACGAGGTCGAGGTCTTTCTCGCGCGCCATTTCCTGTGCCTGCGCGATCGGCACGATCCCGACCTGTTTTCCTTCGGAATCGATCAGCCGCACCTCCGGCGATCGGATCATGTCGTTGATGCGGTTTTCGGGCTCTGCGGGTCTCGGTGCAAATCTCGGATTACGTGAGCGTGGCGGAAAAATGCGAAGTTCCTCCTAGGTTTTCGGGTGGGTAAAAATACGGATAAAGACGGCGCAAAGTCAAACCACTCACGCCGTCCGTGCCCGTGAACGAATCAGCTCGCGCACCTGTGCGATCAGCTCTTCCACGCTCAGCGATGACTGTTCGCCGTTGCGCTTGCGCAGGCTGACCGTGCCGCTCGACGCTTCCTTTTCGCCGACGACGAGCATGTACGGGACCTTCTCGAGCTGCGCCTTGCGGATCTTCGCGCCGAGCTTCTCGTTGCTTCGATCCACTTCCACGCGCAGTCCCGCGGCCTTCAGTTTCGCCTCGACGTCGCCCGCGTAGTCGACGAACTTCTCCGACAGCGGCAGCACCGACACCTGCACCGGCGCGAGCCACATCGGGAACGCTCCGGCGAAGTGCTCGATGATGATCCCGATGAAACGCTCGAGCGATCCGAGGATCGCTCGGTGGATCATCACCGGACGGTGCTCCTTGCCGTCGTCGCCGATGTACTCGAGCTGGAAGCGCTCGGGGAGCGTGTAGTCGAGCTGAATCGTCCCGAGCTGCCACGGCCGGCCGATCGCGTCCGTCACCTGGAACTCGAGTTTCGGTCCGTAGAACGCGCCTTCGCCCGGGTTGATGTGGAACGCGAGGCCGTTCTTCTTCAGCGCATTCTCCAGCGCCGCCTCCGCGTTGTCCCACAGCTCGTCGGTGCCGATCCGCTTCTCCGGACGAGTCGAGTGCGCGATGCGCACCTCTTCGAATCCGAAGGTGTCGTAGATCGTCTTGATGAGTTGCAGCTCGCGATCGATCTCCTCTTCGATCTGGTCGGGACGCACGAAGAGATGTGCGTCGTCCTGCGCGAACGACCGCACGCGCACGAGTCCGTGCGTCACGCCCGAGCGCTCGTACCGATGCAGGCGCGCAAAGTCCGCGAGGCGGATCGGCAGATCGCGATACGAGCGGCGCTCGAGCGCGAAGATCTGCGTGTGGCCGGGACAGTTCATCGGCTTCACGCTGTACTCGCGCTCGTCCACCTCGGAGAAGAACATGTTGTCGCGATAGTTGTCGTAGTGGCCGGAGATCCGGAACAGCTCCGTGTCCCAGATCAGCGGCGTCACGACTTCCTGGTAGCCCTCGCGCGCGTAGTGCTCGCGGACGAAGTCGATCAACTCGTTGTAGAGCACCGCGCCCTTCGGCAGGAACACCGGCATCGACGGCGCGAAGTGGCTGAACATGAACAGCCCGAGCTCCTTGCCGAGCTTGCGATGATCGCGTGCCTTCGCCTCTTCGACTTGCTTGAGGTACGCGTCGAGCTGCTCCTTGTCCGCCCACGCGGTGCCGTAGATGCGCTGCAGCATCGCGTTGCGCTCGTCGCCGCGCCAGTACGCGCCGGCGACGGAAGTCAGCTTGAACGCGCCGAGCTTGCCGGTCGAGGGAACGTGCGGTCCGCGGCAGAGATCGAACCAGTCTCCTTGTCTGTAGACGGAGAGCGGCTCATCGCCGGGGATTCCTTTGATGATCTCGACCTTGTACTGCTCGCCGAGCTTCTCGAACGTCTCGATGGCTTGGTCGCGCGACCACTCCTCGCGGCGCACGGGCACGTCGCGCTTCGCGAGCTCCAGCATCTTCTCTTCGATGCGGCGCAGATCGTCCTCGGTGAACGGACGCTCCGTGCCGAAGTCGTAGAAGAAGCCGTTCTCGATCACGGGACCGATGGTGACCTGCGTGCCGGGGAAGAGCTCCTGCACCGCGTTGGCCATGAGGTGCGCGGTCGAGTGGCGGATGGTGTCGATGCCTTCTTCCGATTTGGGCGTGACGATCTCGACCTTCGCGCCTTCGCTGACCGGCGTGGACAGGTCGACGACCTTGCCGTTCACCTTGCCGGCGATGGCGTCCTTCGCGAGGCGCTTGCCGATCGCCGCGGCGACGTCGGCGACGGTCGCGTTCTCCGGAACCTCCCGGGTCGATCCATCTGGAAGCAGTACGTTCATTTCATCCTCGAAAACAGAAAAGACAGGGCCGAAGCCCTGTCTCAAGGGTCGCGCAGTGTAACACGCGCCCCCCGCTGGCGTCTTTCCGCGCGGCGGCGTACCTTGTACGCATCCTCTGCAGCATCGTGCCGCCTCACATTCTGCGCAACATCGCGGAGAACG
>DATELS010000569.1:0-5782 GCA_035276365.1 Thermoanaerobaculia bacterium | reverse complement strand
CCGACGTCGACGCGATCAAGGCGCTGCTCGTCGAGAACGACCTTCCGACCGCCGGCGTGGACGAGCACTGGAAGACCTTCCTCGTCGCCCGCGACGCGAGCGGCATCGTCGCGTGCGGCGGCGCGGAGGCCTACCAGTTCGCCGCGCTGATCCGCTCGGTCGCGGTCAAGCAGGAGCACCGCAAGAACGGCATCGGCCGCCGCATCGTCCGCCAGCTCCTCGACCGGCTGGCCTCGCGCGGATTGCGCGAGTTCTACCTCCTCACCACGACGGCCGAGGAGTACTTCAAGAAACGCGGGTTCAAGACCATCGACCGCGATGAGGTGCACCCGCAGCTTTTGAATTCGCGCGAGTTTCAGGATGCCTGTCCGGACAGCGCGACCTGCATGCGGCTGGTGATGCTGGCGTGACGAAGATCTTCGACGTCCACGTGCACATCCAGCCGTGGCAGATGGTCAACCCCGACGCGCTGGCGATGATCGACGATCCGTCGCACGCGAACGCGAAGGACGTGATCTCGACGCCGGAGAACCTGCTGCGGCACATGGACGCGGAGGGGATCGAGCGGCTGTGCTGCATCAACTACGTCTCGCCGGACGTGATGGGGTTCAGGCGCGAGGTGAACGACTGGATCGCGGATTACACGCGCGAGCACCGCGACCGGCTGGTCCCGGTCGGCTCGGTGAACCCGCTGCACGAGATGAACGTCCGCGACGAGATCCGCCGCGTCCTCGACCTCGGCATCGGCATGATCAAGATCCATCCGCCGCATCAGCTCTTCTCGCCGAACGCGTATCGCGGCGAGCTGTGGCAGCTCGCGGAGATCTATCGCGAGTGTGAGACGCGCGGCGTGCCGGTCATGTTCCACACCGGCACGTCCATCTTTCCGAAGGCGCGCAACGTCTTCGCCGATCCGATGCCGATCGACGACGTCGCCATCGATCATCCGAAGCTGCCGATCATCCTCGCGCACGCCGGACGTCCGCTGTACGGCGAGACGGCGTTCTTCCTCGCGCGACGCCACGCGAACGTCAACCTCGATCTCTCCGGCATCCCGCCGAAGATGCTCCTGCGCTATCTCCCGCGCGTCGCGTCGATCGCGGACAAAGTGCTGTGGGGCACGGACTGGCCGTCGCCGGGCGTCGTCTCGATGAAGAAGAACGTCGAGGACTTTCGCTCCCTCGGACTCGGCGAAGACGTCGAGCGGAAGATCCTGTGGGAGAACGCGTCGCGGCTCTTCAAACGTTGACGCCGACTTTGCGCAGCGCCTCGAACGAGCCGACGTCCGACCAGTCGAAGTCGCCGCGGATCGTGGCCACGTTGTCCGCCTTCTCCATCAGCGCGTAGTCGATCGAGATCGACGGCATCGACTCGTAGTTCTCCTCGGACACCTTCGCGATCTCGGGTGCGGCGCGCTCGAGCGCGCGGCGAAAGACGTCGGTGCGCCACACGAACATACTCGCGTTCCATGCGTAGTTCCCCGCGCGCAAAAACTCCTCGGCACGCGCGAGGTCGGGCTTCTCGAGGAACTGCTCGACGCGCAACACTTCGTCTTCGAGTTGGGGGCCGAGGCGGAGGTAGCCGTAGCCGGTGTTGGGCTCGGTCGGCTCGATGCCGATCGTCATCAGCTCATCGTGCGACTCCGCGAATGCGTACGCGCGATCGAGCACGCGCACGAACTCCGCCTCGTCGCCGATGTAGTGATCGGACGCGAGGAAGGCGACGGTGCACGGTCCGAAACGGCGCTCGATGGCGAAGGTGCAGAGGGCGATCGCGGGTGCGGTGTTGCGGCGCGCCGGCTCGGCGAGCACGTTGTCGTGCGGAAGCGCGGGCAAATGCTCGCGCGACTTGTCCGCGTACTGCACGTTCGTCGAGACGAAGATCGACTCCGCGGGCAGGAGCCGCGCGACGCGCGCGTACGTCTTCTGAATGAGCGACTGTCCTTCGAAGAGCTTGAGGAACTGCTTCGGATTCTCGTCCGAGCTGAGCGGACGCAGGCGCGTGCCCGCGCCGCCCGCGAGGATCACCGCCGCCCTCATCGCTTTCTTCCGACGGCGATGAGACTGAGCCCGTTCGAGGGATTGTCGCCTTCCAGCGCGCGGAAGAGCGGCACGAGGAAGTCGAAGACGCGCGACTGCGCGCTCGGCAGCGCGCGATGCGCAAACACCTTCGCGTTCAGCCACCACGCCAGACGCGCGATGCGGTTTTGATAGCTCACGTGTTCCACGTCGAATCCGGCCTCCCGCAGTTTCGCGATCAACTCGTCTTTCTCATAGCGACGTTGATGCCCGATTCCGCGATCCATCGAGCCGAAGAGCGATTTGCCGGCCGGCACGAAGATGACGATGCGGCCGTTGTCGGCGAGGAGTTGATGCGCGCGTCTCAGAGCGCCGAGGTCGTCGGCGGTGTGCTCGAGGACATTGATGGCCATGACCGTGTCGAAGTTGTAGTGCCGCAGCGCGAGCGCATCCTCGGACTCGAGATCGACGCGCTCGACGAAGATGCCCGGCCGGCGCCGAAACGCGTTGCGCAGGCGATCGACGTACGGCGTCTCCTTGTCGCCTGCGACGATGAGCTCGCGGCCGTACAGAAAGCGCGTCATCGTGCCGCTGCCCGCGCCCGCCTCGAGCACGCGCTGCCCGACGAACGGCTGCAGCCGCTCCCACACCCATTTGTTGTAGCGCTTGAGTCGCGCGCGCCGTCGCACCTGCGTGAATGTGCGCGGCTCGTTCTCGCGATCGTTGAAGAGGCCGTAGCGGAGGATCGTCGTCAGCGCCGCGAAGCCGTCCTTCCAGTTGATCTTCTTGCCTTCCCAGTAGTCGCGTCCGTAGTACGAGATCGGCACTTCGTAGATGCGGTAGCCGCGCTTGGCGACCTTCGCCGTGATCTCGGGCTCGATGCCGAAGCGATTCGAGCGCAGACGAATGGACTGGATGACCTCGCGGCGGAAGACTTTGTAGCAGGTCTCCATGTCGGTGAGGTCGAGGTTCGTCGTGGCGTTGGAGAGGAAGGTGAGGAACGTGTTCCCCATGCGATGCCAGAAGAGCATCACGCGCCGCGGATAGCCTTCGAAGCGCGAGCCGAAGACGACGTCCGCGTGACCGTCGAGAATGGGTTGAATGAGACGCGGGTAATCGCCCGGGTCGTATTCGAGGTCGGCATCCTGAATGAGGACGATGTCGCCGCGCGCCTCTTCGATGCCGCGACGGATCGCCGCGCCCTTGCCCATGTTGACGGGCTGGAAGAGATGGCGGATCTCCGGCCACTCGCTCGCGAGCTTCGCGACGACGTCGCGCGAGCCGTCTGTCGACTGGTCGTCGACGACGATGATCTCTTTGTCGATCGGCACCTCGCGCACGCGCGAGAGGAGCTCCGCCACCGTCGCCCGCTCGTTGTAGCAGGGGACGATGACGCTCAGCAGCGGGACGCGCGTGTCGCTCATGGGCGGGCGCATTGTAGCGACGAACGATGAACGATGATCGATGAACGATGAACGCCGCGCTTGCACCTTCATCGTTCATCGTTCATCGTTCATCGTTCGATGCCGCCGTCCGCATCCCCTCATACGACGAACGAAACACTGCGCAAGTCCGTCCACATCGCATTCGGCTTCGTCGCCTTCGCGCTGAAGCTGATGCCGTGGTGGGCGGCGGCGCTCCTCGCGTGCGCGGCGATCGCGGGGAACTTTCTCGTCCTGCACAAAGTCGTGGGCACCGCCATCGCGCGGCACGAGCGCGGATACGACGCGGGCATCGTGCTCTATCCGTTCGCGGTGCTGCTGCTCGTCCTCGTCTTTCACGATCGCCTGCATTACGCGGCGATCGGCTGGACGCTCCTCGCATTCGGCGACGGCGTGGCCACGCTCGCGGGCAAGTCGATGCGCATCGCGCCGCTGCCGTGGCATCGCGACAAGAGCTGGGGCGGGTTTCTCGCGTTCCTCGTCGCGGGCGGCGCGCTGTCGCTCGCCGTCGCGTACTGGATGGACTTCCGCGCGCCGCTGGTCGTGCTCATCGCGACGCTCGCCGCGGGAATCGCGGAGTCGCTGCCGCTGCGCATCGACGACAACCTGACCGTACCCTTCGCCGCCGCGGTTGCGCTGATCGTCGCAGGCATCCCCGCGGTTCACCCTTTCGCAACGTGGCCGCACACACCGGCATGGCTGATCGTGAACGCGATCCTCGCCCTCCTCGGCTACTTCGCCCGCTCCGTCTCCTTCTCCGGCGCCCTCGGCGGCTGGGTACTCGGCACGATCCTCATCCTCGGCGCGGGCTGGCCGATGTACGCGACGCTCCTCGCGTTCTTCGTGATCGGCACCGCGACGACGAAGCTCGGCTACTCGCGCAAGGCGCGCGCGGGGTTGGCACAGGAGGAAGGCGGACGCCGCGGCTTCAGCCACGCGTTCGCGAATACGGGCGTCGCCGCGATCTGCGCGATCGCGGTGTCGCGACTCGCGCGCGCGCTCGGCGGCGCATCGGAGCTCGAGCTGTTGCCCATGTTCATGGGCATCGCCTCGCTCGCCACCGCCACCGCCGACACGACCGCATCCGAAGTCGGGCAACTCATCGGACGCCGCGCGTTTCTCCCGCTCACGCTGCGTCGCGTGCCGGTGGGCACCGAAGGCGCGATCTCCATCGAAGGCACGCTCGCCGGTCTCCTCGGCGCATTGGTCACGTCGATGGTCGGCGCGTTCTCCGTCGACAGAATGTTCGGCGACGTGACGCAGTTCTCGTGGCGCGTCGTGATCGCGCTGACGCTCTGCGCGTTTCTCGCCTCGTACCTCGAGAGCGTCGCCGGCAGTTGGAATCGCACGCGCACCGCGCCGATTCCGAACGGCGTCCTCAACTTCTTCAACACCGCCGTGGGCGCGGTGCTGATGTACATCGCATGGCAAATGATTCTCACGTGAACTTTCGCAATCCCGCCGTCGTCGTCGGCCATCCCGGCCACGAGCTTCTCGCGTACGGATTTCTCGCGCAGTACCGGCCGATGACGCACGTCCTCACCGACGGCTCGGGCATCGGCAATGCCTCGCGCGTCGATGCGAGCGCACGCATCCTTCGCAACCTCGGCGTTTCGATGGGTGAGCTGTTCGGCGTTCTCGTGGATACGGATCTCTACGACGCCGTCCTCCAGCGTCGCAGCGACGTGTTCGTCGACATCCGCGATCGCCTCGTCTCGTCCTTTCGCAAACACGACATCGACTTCGTGCTCGCAGATGCCGCGGAAGGATTCAACCCGACGCACGACGTCTGCCGCTACATCGTCGATGCCGCCGCGGCGATCGTGAACATCCCGGCGTACGAGCTGAAGCTGACGCATTGGGTGCTCGGAGCGACGGAGGAACACGACGAGCGGTGCATGCACCTCGAGCTGTCGGATGAGATGTTCGCGTCGAAGCTCGCAACCGCAAACGAGCAGGTCGCGCTGACGAACGAGATCCGCGCCGCCATCGACGCCCTCGGCGAAGAGCATTTCCGGACGGAGTGTTTCCGCCCGGCGGCGCCGCCGCGGCTCGATCGCGACGACAAGCCGTACTACGAGCAGGTGGGGGAGATGCGCGCCGCGCGCGGCGACTTCCCGCACGTCCTACGATTCGACGAGCACGTCCGACCGATCGCGCAGGCGCTGTTCGGCGTCGAGTGAACGGAGATGTTCGTCGTGCAGGCGCTGCAGTTTCTCGAGCATGCGCACGATGTGTACGCCGTGATGCCCGTCCATGAGTGACGGCGTGCGGCCGGCGATCACGTCTCCGAAATGCTCGATGATCTCGAAGAGCGTTTCG
>DATELS010000568.1:0-2484 GCA_035276365.1 Thermoanaerobaculia bacterium | reverse complement strand
AAAGTGCTTGAACTTCGACACTTCCTTCTCGAGATCTTCGTGGTTGATCTCTTCGCCTTCGAATTCGATTGCCGACTCTTCGATGACCTCGTCCGCAGCAAAGATCGGAGCGTCGGCGCGGATCGCAAGCGCGATGGCGTCCGACGGGCGCGAGTCAACGTCCACCTCGGCTCCGTCCTGCTGCACCGTGATCTGTGCGTAGAACGTGTTCTCGCGTAGCTCGGTGACCGTGATGCGCACGACCTGCGCGCCGAGCTGGTCGAGCATGTCGGTCACGAGGTCATGCGTCATCGGGCGCGGCGTCGTTGCGCTCTGCAACTTCATCAAGATCGCAGCCGCTTCGGGATGTCCGATCCAGATCGGCAGGAACTTGTTCCCCTCGGCGGTCTTGAGCAGCACGATGGGCTGCTTACCGACGAGGTCGAAGCTCACCCCGTAGATCTGCATCTCCTGCATGGGCGTTCTGATGGTAGCTCAGCCGTTCTCGGCTAAACCTCGCCGAACTCCACGTCCGCGAGCGGCACGGAGACGCGCTCTCCCGTGTCCGGGTCTTCGAGCTCGGCCCGACGATTCGGGACACTCATCGGATCGATCCCGCGCAGGATCCACTGCTTCCCTTCGTACATGATCAGGTCACCGATGTTCATTGCCGCACCGCGCACACGCGCACGTATGCATCGGCGTCGGCGACGCAGGAAACGATCCCTGTCGCGAGGGTTCGCCGGGATACGCTGACCGGCGTGTCTCCTGCGCGACACACGATCGCGATCGCCAGTGGCAAAGGCGGCGTCGGGAAGTCGACGGTCGCGCTGAATCTCGCTGTCGCGCTGCAACGGGGTGGGGCGCGCGTCGGGTTGCTGGATGCGGACTTCTACGGGCCTGACATTCCGCTGATGATCAACCTGAAGCGCGACGCGACGCTGAAGCGGTGGGACGTTTGGCGCGCTGGTGCTGTTCGTCTCGAGCCGGTCGAGTGGAACGGTATTCGGTTGATGTCCGTCGGGTTCCTGATCGGCGAGCACCAGTCATTGCCGTTCACCGCGCAATCACTCGGAATCGCGCTCCAACAGTTCGTCGGCGGAACCGATTGGGGCGAGCTCGAGTTCCTGCTCGTCGACTTGCCGCCGGGCACGGCCGATCTGCAGGACCACGTTGCACGAACGCTCGACCTGTCGGGCGCGATCATCGTCGTCGGCCCACAAGACGCCGCGCATCTCGATGCGAAACGTGTGGTCGAGCACTTGCGATCCGTGAACGTCCGCATCCTCGGCGCAGTCGAGAACATGCGCGGGCTCGTCTGTCCGCACTGCGGCGAAACCGTTGACGTGTTCACGCCCGTGCGCAACGACCGGTCGATCTGGAGCCTCGGCGTCGAGCGGCTCGCGACGCTACCGATCGACCCGGCATTGGGACGCGCGCCGAACGGTGACGTGCCCGACGCGTTCCGCGGCCTTGCTCAGGCCGTGCGCGACGCCGTCAGTGGTCCTTGAGTCGCCACTCCGCAACGTCGCGGATGCTGACGATGCCGACCGCGCGATCGTCTGCGACGACGGGGATGTGCCGGAAGCCGCGCTCGATCATCACGTCCCCGGCCTCTTCGACCGACGCGTCTTCGCCCATCGTCACGGGATCCGGCGTCATCCACTCACGGACACGTGCTTCGCTCGAATGCACGCGTCCCGCCACCGCGCGCATGACGTCGCGTTCGGTGAAGATGCCGATCATCCGTCCGAAGTCCGAGACGACGACCGCACCGACACCGCGCTCCGTCATCTTCTGCGCCGCTTCGCCGATCGTGTCCGACGGATCCACGGTCAGCACGTCCTTCGTCATCACGTCGCGCAGCGTCGCCACGCGGCGAGCATACGACATGCCGAGATGGGCGATCCTGGATTCGAACCAGGGACCTCCGCCTTATCAGAGCGGCGCTCTAACCAACTGAGCTAATCGCCCGCAGGGGCGCTCAGTGTAGCCGCTCGGTGCGGTTCAAATCAGGCGTCGACTCGGCGACGCCGCATGGAGGTCGACGCGGGCTTCGCCCGCGCGACCGGCTGCGGTTGAAACCTTCCCGAAGCGCTGCGGCAGTTAGTGGAGTCGCTCTGTGCGGTTCAAATACTCCTCGACGGCGAGGAGAAATGTGTTGTCGTGGGCGAGCTCTTTGAGCGTGCCCTTCGTCTCGTCGTCGAGGTCATCGTCCTGCGCGAGCTCGGCGAGAAAGGACCCCATCTGGCCGGCCTGCGACATCGCTGCCATGCGCAGGAAGATCTGCTTCGCGTCAGCGTCCTGCGAGATCGCCTCGAGCGATTCCAGGTCCTGGAGCCAGTCTCCGAGCATGACACCCGTTCAACGCCGGGCCGCCCCGCGGAGATACGGCCTGCGGGTCTAGGGAGCGGCGTCTTCGAGCGCTTCGACCAGCTCGGCGAGCTCGGTCTCGTCGCTGAAGCGGATTTCCAGGCGGCCGCGGGTGACCTTCGTGGAGAAGCC
>DATELS010000567.1:0-14614 GCA_035276365.1 Thermoanaerobaculia bacterium | reverse complement strand
TATCTACATGCGCTCGTTGTTCCGGATCACCGCGGCCGTCGCGATCTTCATCGCGATTGGTGTCGCGCTCGTTCGGCAACCCGTCCTGCGCGGCGTCGCGTACGGCGACAATCCGCGTGCGAGCGCCGCGTTGCTTCGCCGGCACGTAAATGCGCTCACGCACGACTTCGCGCCGCGCGGCGCGCGCAACATCGCGAACCTCGATCGCGCCGCGGACTACCTCGCGCGATCCTTCCGCGCCAGCGGTGCGCGCGTTTCGATCCAGGAGTACGACGCGCGCGGGCGTCGCTATCGCAACGTCCTCGCGCGATTTGGTCCGGCGAGCGGCAAGCTGCTCGTCGTCGGCGCGCATTACGACGCGTTCTGCGAGACCGGCGATCTGCCGGGTGCGGACGACAATGCGAGTGGCACCGCCGCGCTCCTCGAGATTGCGAGACTGCTCAGCGCCCGCCCGCCAAAGCAACCCGTGTTGCTCGCCGCGTGGTCGACCGAGGAGCCGCCGTTCTTTGGATCGGAGCAGATGGGAAGCGCGGTGCATGCCGAGTCGCTCGTGCATGAAAACGTCGAAGGACTCATCTGCCTCGAGATGATCGGCTACTACGCACCGCGGCAGGCGTGGCCGAACTGGCTCTTCGCGCTGCTGTATCCGTCGCGCGGCGACTTCATCGCCGTCGGCGGTGGCTGGGACGATCGCGCACTCGTGCGGCGCGTCAAGCGCGGCATTCGCGGCGCGGGCGGCATTCGCGTGTACAGCTTCACCGGACCGCGCGTCACGCTCGATGCCTCCGATCAGCGCAACTTCTGGAGCCGAGGCTGGCCCGCGGCGCTCGTCACCGACACCGCGTTTCTGCGCAATCCGAACTATCACACCGCGCGCGACACCGCGGAGACCTTGGACTACGAGAAGATGGCGCGCGTCGTCGACGGCGTGTTCAACGCCGTCCGCTAGACCGAGACGCGATTGCGCCCGTCGCGTTTTGAGCGGTACAGCAGCTCGTCCGCGCGGGCGAGGAGGAACTCCGCGTGCTCGATCGGGCTCGTCGCGCTGCTCACGCCGAACGAAGCTGTGAGGCGGATCGACATTCCCTCGTACTCGAACGTTGTCTCCTCGAACGTGCGGCGCAGTTGCTCCGCCGTTTCCGCGGCGGATTCCGCGGTCGTGTCGGGCAGCACGATCACGAACTCCTCGCCGCCCATGCGCGCGAACAGATCCGCCGGACGCACGAACGACTCCGCGATCAGCGCCGACGTCACGCGCAGGATGTGATCGCCCGCGGCGTGGCCGTACTGATCGTTCACCTGTTTGAAGTTGTCGAAGTCGAACGTGATCACGCTGACCGGGCGCGTCTCCGAAGTCGTATCGATGATGAAGCCGAGGCGGGCAGTGAGGTAGGACTTGTTGAAGGCGCCGGTGAGCTGGTCCGTGATCCCCTTCTGGTGCAGCGCCTCCGTGAACTCCACTTCGAGCAGCGAGTCCACGAACTTGAACACGCAGTTGCCGAGCTTCAGCAGATTTCCTTGCATCAGCGGGACCGCGCTGCGGATGCGCATCCCGTTCACCAGCGTCCCGTTCGTGCTGGCGAGATCATTGATCGTCACCACGTCACGGACGCGGATCACCTCCGCGTGAATCCCGCTCACCGCGCGCTCGCGCACGCGGATGTCGCACTCCGGACGGCGGCCGATGATCTGTCGTCCCGCGCGTAAGCGGAAGACCTGCCCCGGCAGATCGCCTTCGAGCATGATCAGCGCCGGCTCGTGCTTGTGCGCGCGCTCGACCGGATCGCGGCCGTCGACCACGTCGAGGCGCACCTCCGTCGTCTTCCGTGGGAGCGGCTTCTCCTCCCCGACCGGACGAATCGCGTTCTTGATTCGCTCCAACATGGCCCGATGTTCCGCAACAGTGTAACCCAGCCGCCCGGCAATCCCCTTGCAGCCGCTCACCTGCGATGGAACTGCGCGTCAGCAACTGGAACGAATTGCAGGAGGCGGTCTTCGAGACGTCGTGGCAGGAATCGCTGCGACGCCACCGCTCCAACTTCGTCTTTCGCGGCGTACCGTGCGCGAGCCACGGACTCGACACGAGCCTGCAGACCGGCGGCTTCCAGATGCACGAGCGGCACCTGCTGACGAGCTTCCGCAAGTACGCGCTGCGCAGCGCCGTGCATGGCGACTGGATCTGGAACTGGATGTCCGTCGCCAAGCATCACGGTCTGCCGACGCGCCTCCTCGACTGGTCGTACTCCCCGCTCGTGGCGATGCATTTCGCGACGCATGACTTCCGCCACTACGACGAAGACGCCGCGATCTGGTGCGTCGACTATCGCAAGACCAACGAGCTCCTGCCGAAGCCGCTGCGCAAAGTGCTCGAGGACGAAGACGTCGGCATCTTCACCACCGAGCTCTTGAACCGCGTCGCCTCGAGCGTCGCTGAATTCGACGCGCTGGCGAAAGACGACTTCGTCGTCTTCTTCGAGCCGCCGTCGCTCGACGAGCGCATCGTCAATCAGTTCGCGCTCTTCTCGCTGCCGTCGAGCGCGACGCTCTCGCTGGCCGCGCTCCTCGCGCAGCGCGAGGCGAGCTACCGCCGGATCATCATTCCGGCGGAGCTCAAGTGGGAAGTGCGCGACAAGCTCGATCAGGCGAACATCACGGAGCGCGTGCTCTTCCCCGGACTCGACGGCCTGTCGCAGTGGTTGAAGCGCTACTTCACGACGCGCTAGCGTGCATTGATGAACTTGACGATGTCGTCCGACAGCGCCTCCAGCGACGGGCGATACAGATACATCATGTGTCCGCCGTCGTAGTCCTTGATCATCAGGCGGCTCGTGTCGATGCCGCTGTGCTCGAGCATGTAGCGCGTCGCGAAATACGACGTCGTGAGATCGTCGTAGCCCGCGGCGGCGAACACGCGCAGCGCCTCGTTGTCTTTCGTTCCCTGCGCGAGCGCGCCGGTCACGTCGACGAATCCCGCGAACGCGCCGCGGCGATTCGCCGGGCGCTTCCAGTTGCGATTCGCCTCGCTGCTTTGCGGCATGTAGCGCTTGTCCATGTCGACGCCAAGGTCGTTGCGGAGGTAGTTCTCGAAGAGGGAGATGTAGATCGGACCCGTCTTCGCGTTGAACGGGTCGCTGTCCGGGTACTCCGCGACGTCGTCGAGCTCGTCCTGCACGTAGCGTCCGTCGAGCAGGCCGACCGACTTCCCTTCGTCGCGCAGCAGCTCCTTCGTGAAGCGGATGGCGTTGATGCGCAGGTTGCTGCGCAGGATGTACTGCGTCGACAGTCCCGTGTAGCGATGCAGTTGCGCGGCGATGCGCTCCTGCTCCGCCTTCGGCAGGTTGTCGCCCTGGAAGAGCGCGACGAGATAGTCCGTCCCGGCGAATTTCTCGACTTCGCGGAGCAGCGTCGCGCGGTCCTTCCACGCGTCCGGCAGTTTGTGGTGGTAAAACGCGGTCGCGGCGAGCGCGGGCAGATGCGTCGCGAACGCGAGATCGTTGCCCGCGGTGATGAACGGCAGCGTGCCCATGTTCAGCGCGGGCGACACGAGGATCACGCCGTTGAGACCGACGCCGAGGTCGCTCTGCAGGCGCGGGACGAGGAGCGAGGAGCGGATGCCGCCATAGCTCTCGCCGAGAATGTACTTCGGCGAGTTCCAGCGTCCGTGTTGCGTGATGTACGCGCGGATGAAGTCCGCCACCGAGTCCGCGTCCTCGTCGTAGCCCCAGAACTCTTCGTCCTTCTTCTCGCCGGCGGCGCGGCTGTAGCCGGTGCCGACGGGATCGACGAATACGAGATCCGTGGCGCGGAAGATCGTCGACGGGTTGTCGCGCAGCTTGTACGGCGGCGCGCCGGGATCCGAGGCGTCGCTCGGAATGTCGATGACCTTCGGTCCGACGAGTCCGAAGTGCAGCCACAGCGACGCCGATCCCGGTCCTCCGTTGAACACGAACGTCACCGGACGATCTTCGGCGCGCGCGCCGTCCTTCGTGTACGCGATCGTGAAGAAGCTCGCCGTGTTCTTCCCCGCCGCGTCTTTGAGAAAGATCTCTTCCGACGTCGTCGTGTACGCGACGTCTTCCGAGCCGAGGCGAATGCGATGCGCCTTGACGAACTTCTTCGGCTCGGGCGGTTTCTCGGAAGCCTTGTCGGCGGGCTTGTCCTGCGGTTTCGAATCCTGGGCACCTATAGAATTCACGGCGGGCAGACTCACGACGAGCAGCGCGAACAGCGCCGCGTACACCTTTCGCATCATGCGGAAAGCTCCTTCCAGACGGTCATTACGCCGATGGGGCGCGGAGGTTTGCGTCGGTGACAGGGCTGGTGAAGAAGATGCGCGCGAACGCGAGCGCGAACATCGCATAGATCACGGTCGCGGCGATGATGATGACGTCGCGCTGCCCCGCCATCACACCTTTCACGAGCGCGAGCGCGCCGACGATGAAATGGACGAGGTTCCCGATCGCGAGCGGACGGTTGTAGATGCCGCCGATCAGGCTGTCCTGCGCGGTCCAATTCAGCATGGCGAAGCCGACGTAGAGCGCGCCGAGGAGTTGGATGAGGAGTGGGAGCGCGGCGCCGGACGCGTGCAGCGCGTTCAGAATCTCATCCGGCGCGAAGGTCGCGGCGAGGCCGGCGAGTCCGAGGACGATGGCGCTCGCGGTGAGGACGAGACGAGTGCTCATCAGTCATTCGCCGCGCGGCGGCGCGGCGGCGCGGTGGTGATCTTCACCGGCGTCTCGACGTCATCGAGTCGCGCGGTGACACGCGCTTCGCCGAGGCCGGCGGTGGTGAACGTCGTGGTGGCGATGCCGGCGAGCGTCGCGACGTGCTCCGGCTCGATGCGTCCGCCGTTCGCGTCGAAGTCGATCGAGGTTCCGTCGGGGAAGCCGGGAACGAATGCGCCATCCGAGTTGTGATTGAGGTCGACGACGATGACGCTCGAGCGTTGCGGCGCGATGCGCGACGGCGATGCGGTCGCGGTCATCACGAGCCACGGCGCGGCGTTCACCAGTCCGCGGAAGGACGCGCAGCGCGACGGTCCCTCGTTGCAGCCGAACCAGTTGTTCGGCGCGTTCACTTCGTTGAGACCGAAGATGTCGGTCTCGTTTTCGGCGAACCGATTGACGTGGACCTGCGCGTTGGACGCGAGCACGAGCGCGCGTGCGTGTTGGGCGAACGTGTTGCCCTCGATGCGCACGGTGTCGAAGCCGGGCGAGGTCTGCACGGCCGCCCAGTGATTCGAGAAACGGTTCGAGTCGATGGACAGGCTCGCCGATCCCATCGATGTCGCGAGCACGGCGAAGGTCTTCCTCGCGTCGCCGAGGTCGCTCATCGCGGTCCGCGTGCCGATGAAATCATTGTTTCGCACCTCGGACTCCGCGCCTGCGTGGCTGAAGAACTCGAGTTGCACGATGCCGCCGCGGAAGATCGTATTGCGCACGGCGACGCCGGACGCGCGGTCGGCCGTCACGGCCACGACGCAACTCTCGCATTTGATGGTGAAGCCATCGAGGACGACTCCATCTGCAACGATGCGCATGTTGCCGCCGAGAATCGTCTCCTCGACGTTCGCGCGGCCGCGCGCGTCGACGCTGGCCTGCTTCCCGCGCAATACGACCGGCCGGTCGATCTCGATCCCCGACTCGAACTTGCCGCCGGCGACTTCGATCACGTCACCGGCCGACGACCGCACGATCGCGTGAGAGACCGTGCGGCATGGGACGTCGATGCAGTCTCCGTTGTCCGAGCCGCCGATCTCCACATGCCGCGTGGCCGCGAAAACGAGCGACGGAAACGCGAGGACGACCAGCGCTGCGCGGATGTGCACGATGACTTACATGATAGACCCGATCCCGCTTACAATAAATCAATGCCATGAACCGCTGGCTCGATCAGGTCGCCGGACTCGTCGAGTTTCTCAAGAACAGTCCTCGTGCCGCGCTGACGTTTCTCATCGGCGCCGGTACATCGATCTCCTCGGGCGGTCCCACCACTCCGCAAGTCGAAACGAAACTCACGTCCGTTCACGGCAGCTTCGACGCGAACACCGAACTGACCGCCGCCGAAAAAGAAACCGTACAGAGTCTCTTCGCCGGCTTCTCTCCTTACATCGGCTACCACGCACTCGCCGCGATGGCGCTCACCCGGCCGGTGTTCGTCCTCAATCTGAATTGGGACGATGGTCTCGAGCAGGCGGCGCGCGCCGTCGGACTGCGGCCGAAGGACATCGAGTCGATCTCCATCTACGACAGCGACAGCGTGGTGCAACTGCAGGATTCCTTGCGCCGCGAGCGGCATCGCGGCCTCGTCATCGTGCATCTGCACGGACGCCTGCACGACGGCAACTATCACTTCAGCCGTCTGGAGACGCTGACGTTTCCGGATCCGGGCCGGAGCCTGATCAAGCAGTTTCTGCGGCACACGACGCTGATCATCGGAACGTCTCTCCGCACCGATGCGGACATGACGCAGATTCTCGCGGAGACGCCGGCAGACGGTCCTGGAACGGTTGGACCGGTGTGGCTCTTCTCGCGCGAATCGCGCACGTTTCAAAAAGACACGACGCTGGCGCGGATGTTCGCCGCGCGCAACTGCGATCCCGCGATCGTCGAAGACGACACGCTCGACTTCGACCGCCTGCTCTTGCATCTCCACACGGAATCGAGCGGACAGTGCTACGCGGATTTCGTGAGCCGCCACTATCCCGGCTCCCCGCAGTTCGCGAAGCTCGTGTTCCCGCGGCCGGACATGATCCGTCCGCTCCTCGATCGCCGCGCGATTCTGCTCATCGACGATCCGCAGGTTGGCAAGACGCGCATCGGTTGTCTCCTCGCCTTCTTCTTCAAGACGTGTTTCGCGTCGAATGACGAGGACGTGGAAGTGATCGTCGCGCGCGGACTGCCGGCGTACGGCGTGCTCGTGAACTCGGATGGAATCCTCCATCTCGACCGGCCGTTCGGCCTCACCGAATTTCAGGACAATCCCGATTTCCTGAACGTGCTCGCGAGAAAAGCGACCGCCAAGAAGACGAAGCGCAACCGGCACACGCGCATCATTGTCGAATGCACGCCCGCGGCGTGGGCACATGCACTCGAGAAGAGTCCCGACGTCGCACGCAAGACGACATTCGATGACGACAATCTCGAGGGTTGGTATGACGTCGACCAACTGCTCGCGCTGATCGAATCGGAAGATCGCGAGATCGCGCAGGCGATCCGCGACAAAGTGCTGCGCGCGCCCGGCGAAGTCATCACCGCGCTCGAATCACGCGTGCCGCTGCCGCGCAGATCCGACGAAGCCATCGCCGAGAAGAGAACGCACCTCGGCAGTCTCAAGGAGTACGGCCGGCTCATCGCCCTCGTCCGTCTGCAACATCTCGCCGCCGAATGCCGCCCGTGGCGCAACCTCGTCATCGATGCCGGCTTTCACGATCCGCAGACGGCGCTCAAGAAAGCGGGACGCTGGGTGGAAACGTTCCGTGTGGATGAGCATGAATTCGCGCGCCTGCGCGACGTCGAAGACGCGGCACTCGTGGACGAACAGCTCGACGACCAACGGACAGTTCTCGCCACCGACGTTCAACGCCTGCAACTTCATTCGCCGTGGATCACGGAGGCGCTGCGCGTTCGCAATCTCGCTCGCGCGGTGCGGAACCGCGACGCTGCACTGGTGCGCGCGCTGCACGGCGAACAGCACGAGACGGCGCCCATGCTCCTGCAGGTCGCGGGCGACGACTGGCCGCTGCAGTTCATCGCGCACAAAGAAATGGATCTGTGGATCCTGCGCGACTTCGCGTTCGAGTTCGTCCGCTTGTGGCGCAGGCTCCGAACCTCGCCCCGCGCCCGCGCCATCCTCGGCGAGCTCGTGAACCTCCCTCAGGGAGAGGGGCTTTATGCCGTGCTCGAAGCCGCGCTCTTTCTGCGGGACATGACGCACGGCGACATCTGGGAGTTTTTCGGAGTACCGCTCCTCGAGCTCGTGCGCGACGTGGAACGCGGTCACGACGCCGCCGACGAACGCCGGCAGCTCGCGGCGATGGTGTTCGACGGCCTGCTCTGGCGAAACGATCCCACGAACAACTCCTTTGCGTCGACGTGGTTCAAGCGCTTCTTCGAGGCCGTCGACGAGAAGTCCGATCTCGCCGGAGCGTTCGCGTTTTCGCTCGTCTATCACGGCAACGCCGCGGCCGAGCACCTGCACGAGAAGCGACTCGGACAGCACGTGCGTCTGGAGCGTTTGAACCGTCTCACGCCGAGTCAGGCGAAGTGGTTCTGTTGGATGATGCAGTGGCACCTCGAACACGAGTGCCGCGATCGCGCGATCATGCTCCGTCGCGATCAGCTCTCGAAGACGTACCTCAAGTACCTCCGCCGCAACAGCTACGGCGACGCGCCTCCGGGCGAGACTCCGATCCTGCTCGCCGCACTGCGCTCGCTCAAACAGGCGGGCTACGCTGGATGGGCGTTCCATCTCGCGGTCAACCTGATGACGGTCGAAGGCCGCTACGGCAGCGAAGTGACGGATGAGCTCTCCGGTCTTCTCGATGCGGCCGGCGTGGCCGACACGGGCATTCTGCTCGCCGTGATGAACTACTCCGTCGATCCGGTGCTGGACAAGGTACAGCAGTATTTCCGGCAGCCGCACAATCGCCGCGCGCTTCTCGACGCGTTCGCGCGCGGCATCACGTGCAACAACCTCATGAACGCGCCGAAGTTCGATTACTGCCGCGATCCGTTCGACGTCATGCGCATGCTCGACATCCGCTGGCCGGCGCTCGAACGACTCGGCGCGCCGATGACGCGCGACGAATTCCTGCCGTGGCTCCACGACCTCGCCGAGCACGCGTCGATCGAAGCCGATCGCCGCCATCACGTGCGCGCCGCGCTGAAGCTCGCGGCGCGCGGCGACCTCCGGCAGTTCGAAGAAGCAGCAGAGCGATTGCTGGAAACGCGCTCCGCCGACGCGGCGCGCGGCAAGTTGATCGCAGCAGCGGTCGGCGCGGAGACGACGCTCGTCCGCGCGTCCGCCGATGCGTCCGCGGCCGCGATCGCGGCGGCGGATTTACCGACGACCGACTCGGCGAGCGAGTGGCTGCGGCGGTTCGAGGAGATCACAACGAGCCATGCCACCGCGAACGCCATCGGCGTCCTCGGACAATTCATCGCCGCCGCGGACGTTCATCCCATTCTGAGCAGGAGACTCGCGGACGCGTACGCACAACGCGCACGGCTGCGCGTGCGGTCGCCGAAGAAAGAAGAGAACGCTCCCGCGCTAATCAAGAACGATTTGCGCGAAGCCATCCGCCTCCATCGCCTCGAGTTCAAAGTCAACGAGGCGCAGAAGCTCGAAGCCGAACTGCGGCAAGTGATCTGGGACAACGATCTCAAGCCCACGCAGAAGCGACCTTCGCGCACGCTGCAGGAGAAGATCAACCTCTATTCTGCCGATGTCGTGGAGAAGACGATCGGCATCCATGCGCGCCTGGCGCGCACGCCTGCCGCGACCTCCGAGCCATCGCAGGATCGATTCAAGAACTTCTCGACGCAGAATGAGCGACGTTGGGAGGAAGCGCTCCGCGAGGCGACGCGCGAGCGCACGCTGTTCGAATGACGAAGAAACCCGCGCGCAAGAGCTACGACGATCTCGCGGAGGAACTGCTCCGCGACATGCCGGCGCGGCCGCCCACTCCCCTGCGCGCACTCTTTCCGAAGTTCCGCATCAAGGACGCGCTTCCGTCGCCTCTCTTGCGCACGGCCGGCAAGCTGACGGCGATCGACGACAGCTTCATCATCCTCTACGCGTCGAACCTCGCGAAGAATCGCGTCGAGTTCACGATCGCGCACGAGCTCGCGCACGCCGTCTTCGATCAGCACTCCGACATGCCGAAGCTCGAAGGCGACACGCTCGAGCGCGCGTGCGATCGCCTCGCCGCCGCGCTGCTCATGCCGAAGCGCGCCTTCACGACCTGGGTCGGGACGCCGAGCATTCGCACCATCACCGTCGCGGCGCGCGACTTCAACGTCTCCATGCAAACGGCCGCGGCGCGATGCGAAGAGCTGACCGACACGTCGATGTTCCGGCTCGCGGATGGCGCGGTCGAATGGAAAACGCGCCTCGCTCCGTTCGATGACCCGGCGGTGAAACGCCTCGTCCGCGCGGCGTTCGAGGAAAATGTGCTGCACGCGGAGAACATCTTCCTCACCAACGCCGGACGCGGCGGCTTCTTCACCTTCGAGGCGGAAGTGGCGAAGCGCGGCGAAGGAACGTTTCTCCTGCGCCGCCAGCCGTCGCGCACGCCGTAGCTAGTTCACCGACTCCGGCGCGCGATCTTCCCTCTCGCTCCACGCGCGAATCACCGACACGTTTTGAAATCCGCGCGGCAGTTTCAGTCCGCGCTGCGCGCGTTTGCCCATGTACGTCTGCAGGTCCGCGCCCTTCAGATTCGCGTAGCGCTTGCCCGCGTGCACGACGAGCGTCCCGTCCTGCGGCAGCACCGCCGTCGACACGACTTTCTCCGGCGCGATCGGCGTGCGATGGATCTTGATCGTCTGCACACCTTTGCCGCGGCCGAGGACGGGGAGCTCGATGGCTTCGAAGAGGAGGAGCTTCCCTTCCGTCGACGCCGCCGCGATCAAGTCCGTCTCGTAGCTGCCTACGCGCTGCGGACGCAACACCGTTGCGCCCTTGCCGACGTTCACCACCGACTTCCCGGCTTTGAGGCGCGTCATCAAATCCTCGAGGCGCGCGATGAAGCCGTAGCCGTCGTCCGTCGTCAGCAGCCAGTAGTCGTCCGCCTCGCCCATCATCACGCCGATGAACGTTGCGCCCGGAGGCGGCGCGAGCGACGACGTCAGCGGCTCGCCGTGACCCTTCGCCGACGGCAGCTCGTGCGCCGGCAATGAGTACGTGCGGCCGGTCGAGTCGAGGAACACCGCGAGCTGATTGCTGCGCCCCTTCGCCGCGTGCAGGAACTGATCGCCGGACTTGTACTGCAGCGCGGTCGGATCGAGATCGTGTCCCTTGCCCGCGCGCACCCAGCCGCGCTCGGAGAGCACCACCGTCACGGCCTCGCTCGGAATCAGCGCCGTCGCATCGAGCGCTTTCGCCGCCTCGCGCTCGACGATCGGCGAGCGGCGCTTGTCGCCGAACTCCTCCGCGTCGCGCACGAGCTCATCGCGCACCTGCTTCTCGAGACGCTTCTTCGAGCCGAGGATTTTCTCGAGCTCGGAGCGCTCCTCCTGCAGCTTCGACTGCTCGCCGCGGATCTGCATCTCCTCGAGCTTGTTCAGGTACCGCAAGCGCAGCTCGAGGATGTACTCCGCCTGAATCTCGCTGAGCGTGAAGCGCTTCATCAGGACCGGCTTCGGCTCGTCCTCGCGGCGGATGATGCGAATGACCTCGTCGATGTTGAGGTACGCGATCATCAATCCGTCGAGGAGATGAAGCCGCGAGTTGACCTGGTCGTAGCGATGCTGCAGGCGGCGCCGCACGGTCTCAGTGCGGAACTCCAGCCACTCGAGCAGCAGGTCGCGCAGTGAATACAAACGCGGCCGGCCGTCCAGGCCGATCATGTTCATGTTGACGCGATACGACTTCTCGAGATCCGTCGTCGCGAAGAGGTGCGTCATGAGCTCGTCGAGGTCGACGCGATTCGTGCGCGGCACGATGACGAGTCGCGTCGGGCTCTCCTGATCGGCCTCGTCGCGCACGTCCTCGACCATCGGCAGCTTCTTCGCCGTCATCTGCTGCGCGATCTGCTGCTGCACTTTCGCGCCCGACACGCCCGCGGGAAGCGCGGTGATGACGACGTCGCCGTCTTCGACTTCCCACTTCGCGCGCTGACGCACGGAGCCGTTGCCGGTCTTGTACAACTCGCGAATCTCCGCCAGCGGCGTGATGATCTCCGCCTCGGTCGGAAAGTCGGGACCTTTGATGTGTTTCGTCAGTTGCGCGATCGTGGCCTCGGGATTGTCGAGGAGCTCGAGACACGCGCCGACGACTTCGCGCACGTTGTGCGACGGGATGTCGGTGGCCATTCCGACCGCAATGCCGGATGCGCCGTTCAGCAGGACGTGCGGCAGTCGGGAGGGCAGGAGTTTCGGCTCGCGCAGCGTTCCGTCAAAATTCTGTCCCCACTCGACCGTGCCCTGTTCGAGCTCGCTCAGCAGCGACTGCGCGAACTTCGCGAGCTTCGCCTCGGTGTACCGCATCGCGGCGAAGCTTTTCGGATCATCGGGCGAGCCCCAGTTGCCCTGCCCCTCGACGAGCGGATAGCGCATCGAGAACGGCTGGGCCATGAGCACCATGGCCTCGTAGCACGCGGAGTCGCCGTGCGGATGAAACTTGCCGATGACGTCGCCGACCGTACGCGCCGACTTCTTCGGCTTCGCGTTCGGACCGAGCCCGAGCTCCGACATCGCGTAAACGATGCGCCGCTGCACGGGCTTGAGGCCGTCCGCGAGATGCGGCAGCGCGCGATCGAGGATGACGTACATCGAGTAGTCGAGGTACGCCTTCCGCGCGAACTCGCCGACCGGCTGGTTCTCGATGTCGGTGAAGGTGGGAGGCGGGGGCGTGAGGGAGAGCTGATCGTTGCTTCGTTTCTTGGGCATCGTAAGCGCGCGCCGGGTTCGCCGACGCGCGCGAAGATACCATGCGCCTACTGCACCTTCACCGCCGCGAATCCTGTCGCGCGTGACGCCTCATCCATCACGCCGATCGAGACGCCGTCCGTGCGCATGTCGGCGGTCACGTCGAGCTTCACCGTGATCTCCTTGCGCCGGGCGAGCGACTCCTTCGGGAAGCGGAACGACTGCGTCTGCTTCGACACCTTCGACACCGCGCCGTCCATCCGCACGAAGGCGGCGAACAGCGAGAACGAGCCGGTGAGGTCTTCGCCGTCCGGCAGGAGCGTCAGCTTCTCGGTGGGAATCGTCACCGTCACCGGGATCACCGCGCCGGCTTCGCCGCTCGTCGTCGCGCGGCGGCCGGCGATCGCGCGGATCGCGAGATCGTTGCGGCCCGGCTCGCGGAACAGGTACGCGGCGACCGCGTCGTTCATCTCCTGCCCCACCGACGGCTCGATCACCGCGCGCCGCGTGCGCAGCTTGTAGCCCTTCTTCTTCAGCTTCACCTCGACCGCGCGCAGCGCGTCCTGGCGCTCGCCCGTCGACCGGTAGCCCAGCGAGTAGTACGACGCGAGGTCGTTCGAGATCGTGTTGAACGCGTACTCCCAGTTCGACGAGCCGACCAGCGCGACGCCGCCCGTCTGCTGCGCGATCGCGCCGAGCGTCGGCTGCGACCACCCACCCACCGTCGCGCCGCTCGGCGCGAGTCGCACGAGCTCCGACGCGTCCGTCGAGCTCATCGAGCCTTCCTTGCCCGAGCCGTCGATTGCATACAACGTGATGCCGCTGCTGTTCGCCGCGTCCGCGATCTCCGTGATCAGCGACGGAATCTCGAACTGGCGCACCTGCTCCATTGCATTCGAGCCATCCGCGGCGAACTGCTCGCGCGTCGCGTCGACGTAGCGGAATGCCTCCTCGGCCGGATTCGACGTGAAGTTCTGTGTGACGAAGACCAGCACCTTGCGCCCCGGCGCGCCGCGCATCGACGCGACGACACTCTTCAACGCTTCGACGCGTTGATGCATGCGATGCGTGACCAGCATGCCGAACGTGCGCGCCTCGTAAATGCCGAGCGTGAGCGGCGGCTTCTCCGGCGGCTGCCGCGCCGCGTAGATGTTGATCAGGTCGACGAGCTGGCGGTGAAACTTCTCCTTCTCGTGCGCCTCCTCATTGAACGCGGACGTGCGCGCCGCGAGATGCTGCACCGCCTCCGCGATCTTCGAGCGGTCGCGCGTCGGCTCGAGCTCGACCTTCAGCGAGTTGCCCCACGCGGCGATCATCACCTCGTCGCCGTTGCGCATGTTCGACTCGAGGAACTTGCCGAGCTGCGTCAGGATTTGATTGCGGCGCAGCGGATGCAGCACCGCGTCGTCGATGAAGACGGAGATCTGCCGCTGACGCGTGTCGGGCAGCGGCGCGACGGTCGCGTCATCCGCCGGCGTCGCGGTCGCGGTCACCTCCGCCTCCGGAGCCTCGTGCACTTCGAGAAAGTTCGAGATCTCTTTCTGCTCGCCGTTTTCGAAGAGCAGGAAGTCGTCCGCCTTCAGACCGTGCACCGGTTTGCCGGCTTTGTCGGTGACGACGACGTCGACGTTCGTCACGCGCACTTCGACGACTTCGCTGAAGAACTGCGCCTGCGCGGAGAGCGCGCCCACGAACAGCATGCCGAGAATCGCGTTTCGCATGATGGTCACTCCGTCAGCTTCACCGCGGCGAATCCCGTCGCGCGCGAAGCCTCGTCCAGGACGCCGACCGAGATCCCTCCCGTGCGCGCGTCCGCCTTCACGTCGATCTTCACCGTGATCTCTTTCCGCCGCTTGAGCGACTCGGCGGGAAACCGGAAGTTCTGCTGCTGCCGCGCGACCTTCGACACCGCGCCGTCCTTGCGCAGGAACGCCGCGAACACCGAGAACGCTCCCTTCACATCCGTCCCCTCTGGCAACAGCGTGAGCTTCTCGGTCGGAATCGTGATCGTCAGCGGAATCACC
>DATELS010000566.1:0-4237 GCA_035276365.1 Thermoanaerobaculia bacterium | reverse complement strand
GACGCGCAGTCGCGGGAAGTTCTCCGTTCCCAGCTCCGCGACGATCGAGCGCATGCCGTTGTGCGTCCCCGCCGAGCCGCTCGGGCGGATGCGGAGCTTGCCGAGGGGGAGGTCGATGTCGTCGTAGACGATGATCGCGTCGGTCGTCGACTCGAGGTACGCGTTGGCGAGCAGGCGCACCGCGTCGCCCGACAAGTTCATGTACGTCAGCGGCTTCGCGACCATCACCGCGCCGCCGGCCACGCGTCCCGTCCCGGTGAGCGCGCTCTTCTCGTGCTTCGTCACGGCGATGCGGAACTTGCGCGCGAACGCGTCCACGACGTGCCAGCCGACGTTGTGCCGCGTCCGCTCGTATTCGGGACCCGGATTCCCGAGGCCGACGATGAGTTTCATGCGGGGGCGAAGGGTATCATCCGCGTGTGACGGATCAGCGCGAGCGCATCGTCGTCATCGACGACAACGCGAACGACTTGCAGGTCACGCGGCGCTTCCTCGAGCGGCGCGGCTATCACGCCTTCCCCGCGGAGTCGGGCGAGGACGGACTGCGCATCGCCGCGCAGGTCATGCCCGACGCGATCATCGTCGACTACCGCATGCCGATCATGGACGGCTTCGAAGTCACGCGCCGCATCAAAGGCGATCCGCAACTGCAGACGATTCCCGTGCTCATGCTCACCGGCTCCGACTCCGCGGAGCACGTCGTGCAGGGACTCGGCGCCGGCGCGGATGACTTCGTGACGAAGGGCTCGGACATCGAGATCGTCGTGGCGCGTCTGCGCGCGCTGCTGCGCATGAAGGCGTACCAGGATCAGTTGCGGCGCATGAATCAGCAGATGACGCGCGACCTCCAGATCGCGCGGCGCGTGCAGGAGGCGCTGATGCCGGAGCGCTCGTTCCGCTCGCCGGGCATCGAGGTGCGCTCGGCGTACATCCCGAGCGAAGTGCTCTCCGGCGACTTCTACGACTACTTCATCAACGAGAGCACGCTGTACCTCTTCGTGGCGGACGTTTCGGGCCACGGACTGCCCGCGGCGATTCTCGTGTCGATGCTGAAGAGCTACATCCACACCGAGGCGAACAACGACCGGCCGCTGTCGGACTTCATGACGCGGCTGAACGACTTCCTGTTCACGGTCAGCCTGCCGACGCAGTTCGCGACCGCGGCTGTCTTTCGCGCGAACGGCAACCGCGAGCTCGTCTACGCGAATGCGGCGCATCCGCCCTTTCTTCTCTATCAGCGCGAGACGCGCAAAACCATTTCCCTCGAACAGCCGTCCAACCTCCTCGGAGCGATGCCCCACATGTCTTTCGAACAAAGCTCGATCAAAGTGGCGCCCGGCGACACGCTGTTCGTCTACACCGACGGGCTCACGGATCGCGTGAACGGCAATCGCGAGTTCTACTCCATCGACCGCATCGCGCGGCTCATGGAGTCCGCAGGAGACTCGAACCTCTCCACCGTGTACGACGCGATCTATGACGACGTCAGCGGCTTCTCCGCAACGGAAGAATTCCGCGACGACATCGCGTTCGTGGTGGCGCGGTTCGACTAAACGACGAATGAAATCTCTCTTCGCTTCTCTTCTTCTCTTGTTGTCCGTGTCCGCGCTCGCCGCCGATGCTCCGCGCGCGATCTATCCCGACGACTACAAGCGCAGCGCGTGCGCGCCGCAGGGCGTCTGCAAGACGTTCGATCAGGTCGACTTCGCGCGCTACGCGCAGGTCATGCGCAAGCTGCCGCTGCATCAGGACTGGGTCGACGCGCACTGGGCGGAGATGACGACGACCTTTGCGCCGCTGTGCGACAAGATCGCGAGCTGCCTCGCCGCGCCGTCGACGACCGACTGGGTCTTCTGCACGGACTTCATGCGCGCGCAGTTCGCCGCCACGGCCGACCGCTATCCGAAGGGCACGTACGACTACGACCAATGGAACATGGCCGCGCTGGTCTGGTACATCGGCCTCGACAAGGCGCTCGTGAAGGGGCTGAAGGAAGCGCAGGAGTGCAACGCCGCGAGCGGCGCGCAGGCGGCCGAGCGCACGATGGATGTGTGGGTGACGCCGGAGAAGGTCGATCCCGCGAAGTACACCGGTAACCTCACCGTGTACGCGATCGACAGCGAGACGCACGTGCCGGTGATGGCGGCGATCAACGTCGATCAGCAGTCGCTCCTCCCCGCGAACGACAGCCCGAACGGCCACGCGATGACGTACTACAAGTTCCCGTGGACGCTGACATACAACTTCGCGCCGAACGCGGCGGGACATCGCGATCTCGTGATGCCGAACGTCGTCGTGACCGCGCCCGGCTACAAGACCGCGACGGTGCCGATCCCGCTGGAGATGCCGCGCGTCGTCGTCGAGATGACGCCGTCGAAGCTCGTCGCGGGAACGAACAACGTCACGGTGACGGCGAAGGATGCGGTGACGGGGAAGCCCGTCGAGATGCGCGTCATGTCCGGCGAGTGGATCGCCGGCGAGACGAACAAGCCGATCACGATCGAAGTGCCGCGCGGCAAGAAGCCTCCCGAGATCTGGGTGACGTCGATGTTCAACCGCTACGGCGACGTCGTGGTGGCGAAGAGCGAGTAGTCACTCGTCGTCTTCGTCGAGCAGCTCGTCGACGTCGCGCTCGGCCATGAGCTCGGGCGTGATGCCGTCATGCTTCTCCGTGCCGTAGTACCACGCCGCGCGAATGACCGGCGACTCGGGGAACAGGCCTTCGTACACGAAGCACTCGAGCTTGTGCAGTCGTCCCTTGTGCACTTCGAGCGAGACGTCGACCGGCGTGTCCGCGCCTTCGAGCTCGACCTGCAGATCATCGAGATGCAGGAGCTTTCGCTCGATCGGCGCCGCGCTCGACGGGATGTCGAACCACGTGACGAAGCCGCTCTCCGTCATCTCGCGATCCTTCACGATCGCGACCTCGTACTGCTCGCGCAGCGCGGCGAGCTCGGGATCATCGCCCGCGAGCAGGCCGGCCATGAGCGCGCGTTCGAACGACTCGACGGTCACGCGATTCTCTGCAGCAACTCGACGGCCTGCGGCTTCTTCTCGTAGCGCACGTCGGACGCCGCGATTTTCTCGAGGTACTTGCGCGCCTCGCTCGCGTCGTTGCGGCGCAGATGACAGCGCGCGATCCAGAACCAGGTGTCGACGACGTATTCGTTCTCGCTGAAGCGATGCGTCTGCACGGCTTTCTCGAACGAGGACACGGCGTCGTCGTAATGGTTCTGGGAGTAGTAGATGCGTCCGAGGTGCGAGAGGGCATCGAAATAATCAAACGAGCTCGGATCGACGCTGTGCAGCACGCGCCGATAGAACTCCTCGGCCTTCCCGTAGTCGCGCCGGTCGAAGTGAATGGCGCCGCAGAAGAGGAGCGCGTTGCGGAAGAAGTAGGAGTTGAAGAACGGCTTGTTCTCGTCGAACAAGCTCAACGCCTCGGCGAACAGATGCAGAGCCTCGTCGTGATCCTGCAGCGCGTACGAGTTGAGCGCCTTGAGCGCGAGCGCCTGCGCGGTGACGTTGTCGTTCGGCGAGTAGCGCATCGACTTGTCGTGCAGCTCCTTCGCCTTCGCGTAGTCGGCTTCTTCATGCGAGAGGTGGCCGAGGATGACGTACGACTTGTACTTGATGTCGTTCGCCTCGTCCGACTCCTCGCTTGCGCACGCCGCGCTGAAGCCTTCGCGCGCACGCGGGAGATCGCCGGCGTACAGCGCGGCGACGGCGCGGTAGTAGGTCGCCTCGAGCGAGGTGAGGATCGGCGACTTCTCGCGGCTCACGTCATCGATGAAGCGCGTGACGAGCTGCGCGAGCAATCGGTTTTCGGAAGTGGGATCGACGATGAAGTTCTGCAGATAGACGAGACGATTCTCGAGGATGCGCATCATCTCCAGCATGACCGTGATGCGCTGCTGATTCTCGGTCGCATCGCGGAACATGGAGGAGAGCTGGCGCTGGAGGGACTGGTATTTCGAGTCGTACTCGTGCGACTTCTTGTCGCCGAGGTCGCCGGGCTCGTTGCGAAGCGTGGTTTCGAGCGCCACGCGCTGCTCGACGAGGTCGCGGAGCCACGTGGCCATGTCATTCGCTGCCATACGAGAAAGATAGCAGCAAGCAAGGAGGGAGCCAGCAGGCTGAAGCGGAGCGAATCACCTCTCCCGTTCCTTGATCGCCGTCCCTCCCACCTCCAAAAGCCGGAACTCGATCTGGTGCCGGTCCTCGTCGATCGACTCGA
>DATELS010000565.1:0-3705 GCA_035276365.1 Thermoanaerobaculia bacterium | reverse complement strand
CATCGCGCCGGTGCGCGTGTCGCGCACCGCGGAGACGGAGTCGGTGTTCGACAGAATCGCGAGCGGACGCGCGGCGACCCACGCCGCCATCTGCGCCTGCGTGACGTTCGGCACGATCGCGTACTCCGCGCGCGCGTTCACGGGTTGTGCGCCGTGATCGATCCACATCGTGACGAAGGACTGCGAGCGCGGCGTCGTGTCACTGGAGCCGCCGAGGGAAGCCCAGGTGCCGGTGCGCGTCTGGCGGGTGATGGTCGCGGGCGTGCCGAACCAGTAGCCCACGTTGTCGACGAATGCCCAGTCGCCATTCTGCGCGACGCTCGTCGACGGCACCTGATTCACGATCGTCTCCACGCGATTCGCGCTCGTGGACGTGATGCTGTTCGTGAGAAACACGATCGCGTCGTCGAAGAAAAAGTACGCCTTCTTCGCGGTGAGCGTCGATTGCAGCGGCGCGAGCTCCATCGCCGACACGCCGTTGCGATCGTCGCCCGTGCCGCCCGCGAAGCTGCGCGTGCCGTAGCCGTACGCGTTGCTCGCGGTGTCGGCCTTCTGCTCGACGGTGATGCCGGGGAGGCGCGTCCAGTCGTACGCCGGCCACACATCGCGTCCGAAGTATTCGTCGCCTTTCAGCACGAGATAGAAGCGGCCGTCCGACTGGCGCGAGCCGAGGAGGTTTTCGTCGTTCGTGTCCTCGCCGGATTTCGTACGCGTCGAGAACATCTTCACCGAGGCGAACCAGCCCGCGCGCCGATGCACGGTGTAGTCGGACGCGAAGTAGTGGCGATGTCCCGACGGCCACGCGCCGCCGACGCGCGCGGACTCGATGTTCGCCGCGAGCCCTGCGAGCTCGGTCGGCAGCGCGCTGCCCCACGACTGCAGCATCTTCGCGGCCGCGGCGCGAATCTCCGTCGAGCGCGGCGAGTCGAACTGCGACGCCTGCAGGAGCGCGGCGATGCCGTTGTAGCCGGTCGTCGTCGGACGCGCGACCTCGCGGCCGATCACCGACACGTCAAAGTACGTTCCGTAGATCGACCACGCGATGCCGTCCGCGATGTAGTCGCTGAGCGAGACCAGCGCGTCACTCGGCAGTTTATACGCGGTGCCGCGTGTGATGAGCGCGTACTTGGCGGCGTCGTTCGCGAACGAGCCGCCGTAGCCGCCGGTGTAGAGCTGCGCGCCGTGCTGATGAAACGAGCGATCGCGCTTGATGCCTTCGCCGGTCGTCGGACGCGACACGCCGGCCATCGCATCGCGCACGCTCGCGAGCATGGTCTCGTTGTCTTCGAGAAGGCCGAGGCAGAGGTGGGTGAAGGAAGACCAGACGAGGTTCTCGCCGGTCGGCACCGGACCGACGATGCCGCGCGCGGTGGGCGACGTGCCGATGCGCAGATGAATCGCTTTCACGAGCTCGTCGTACAGCGCGGGATCCATTTCGTCGCGCATGAGCACGAGCGTCGGTCCGAGGTCGATGGGGATGCCGATCGTCCAGAACCACCAATTGCCGAGGGGCAATACCGTCGTGCCGTAGAAGCGCTTCGTGTACGCGAGCGACGCGAGGATCTCGCCGCGCAGCGTCGCGTTTTTGTAGAACGCTTGTCCCGGCGTTTGATACGCCTTGGCCATCACGATGAGGCGCCGCGAGTGATCCCACGGACCCCAACTGCCGGACGGCGTCTGCGCGTAGTCGATGTCGCTCCAACTGCCATCGCTCAGGAGAAAGCCGGGCGCGGTGATCGAGCGCGTCGTCGACTCGAGCGCGCCGAGGGCGTCGGTCATGCGGAGGGTGCGCGAGTCGGCGCCGGAGGCGGTGTAGTACGCGACGAACTGCGCGCGCACGACGTCGAGCTCGGACGCCTGCGCGGCCGCGGCAAACACGAAGAGGGCGAGGAAGATCCGTTTCATGTCGTGCAAACAAAAAGGACGGCGTACGCCGTCCTTTTTCGTCGATGGGATTGGGGTTTAGACAGTCGTGACGTTCGCCGCCTGCAGGCCTTTCGGACCTTCGATCAGATCGAACTCGACCTGAGCGCCTTCCGGAAGGGAGCGGAAACCCTTGGACTGAATGGCCGAAAAGTGCACGAAAACGTCTTCGCCCTTCTCGGTCGTGATGAACCCGAAACCCTTGGCGTCATTGAACCACTTCACTTTTCCAGTGCTACGCATCCCTCGAGGTTCTCCTTCTGATTTCCCCCGAGCTCCTCGGAAAAGCCACTACGTCACCTTCCAAAGTTGCACGGAGATTACGCGTGCCGGAAAGAACGGGACGCTCCTATCAATAAATTTCCGTGGGAACGGTGTCGAAACTGTTTCGCCCGCTGACGCGTCGGAGTTCAAACGATACGGAGGTCGGCATGCCCTTGTTTCTCCTCACGGCGCTCCTCTCCACGGTTCTCTCCGCACCCACGCGCGAGTGGCGCGACAGCATCCGCGACGTCTACATCAACGGCAAGTTGACGCGCGCGGCGCAAACGCTCACGACGAGCGAGCCGCGCATGCTCGCGGTGGTCTGCGGCGATGAGGTGCTGATTCTCGATCCGGCAGCGCAGTCGGTGGCGAAGGCGGCGGCGTCCGAGCTGACGTTCGTCGCCGATCGCACGAAGGCGACTTCGTCCGCGTTGAACACCGAGCGCGCGGGAACGCTCGTGCAGAGCGACGGGACGTATCTCGCTTTGATCAATGGAAGGAGCGTGCTCGTCGCGCCGCATCAGAGTCACGCCGGTCCGATGACGCTCGAAGAGCTGTGGGAGACGGCGCCGGTGTGGCGAAAGATCGCCGAGACGTACGAGCCGGACGGCGCGCTCGTGGCGCGACTGCGCGCGATCGACAAGCCGCTGCGACTCACCGTGGTGATGGCGACGTGGTGCGGCGACAGCAGGCAGCATGTGCCGCGGCTCCTCAAGTCGATCGAGCGCGCGCACAATCCGAATCTCAGCGTGGAGCTGATCGGCATCGACGCGGAGTTTCTCCAACCGTCCGAAGTGATCGCCGGACAGAACATCACGAACGTGCCGACGGTAATCGTCCGCGACGGCGCGAAGGAGCTCGGCCGCTTCGTCGAGACGCCCGCGAGTGCGACCATCGAGGACGACGTGTGCGACATCGCCGCGGGCACGCAGAAGCCGCATCCGGGCCGCTACGACCGCGGCGCGCTCTTGAAGTCGGGGACGTACGTGCTGCGCGATGCGCATCGTCGCGTCGAAGGAAACGAGCGCTTCGAGTTGTACGAGCGTCCGGGCGGCGGCGTGCTCGCGCACAGCGTGATCGCGAAGCGCGATGGCATGACGGAGACATGGGCGGCTCTCGACGAAAAGCACGAGACGCGCTTCGTGGAAGTGACGCATCGCGCGGGGACGACGACGCGCACGCGCTATCGCCGCGACGGCGAGTCGTGGTCCGCGCACTCGCGCGGCTCGAGCGGCGGCATCGTCGATCAGAGCGTGCCCGCATCCGCGACGGTGATCGCGCCGGCGACGATCACGTACGCATGGGCGCGCAACGCGACGTCAGCGTACGTCGTGCCGGAGGACGGCGTGGGGATGCGCCGCGAAGTGAAGTTTCGCGTCGACGCTGCGGACGTGCCGCGGTGGGTGAAGTTGGAGGATGGATCGACGCGGAAGTTGGTCACGCCGCGGTGAAGTAGACCGCCTGCTCCCGTCCGCACGCGCCGCAGTGGCGCGTCACGATCATCATCTCCCGCTCCGC
>DATELS010000564.1:0-2903 GCA_035276365.1 Thermoanaerobaculia bacterium | reverse complement strand
GTCCGTGGTCGGGTCACAGGTGTGGCAGCCGGGGTCGACGTGCGTCCGCCGCACGTGCTGCGCCGCGGCGGCACTCGTTCCGAGGGCCAGCGCGACGAACAGCCACGCCTGAAGTCTGGGGCGGAAGGGCATCGTCTACTTGACCACTCCCAGTGCTTTCTCCGTCGCGTGCAGCAGCGCCGACGCTCCGACCGGCGCGCAGGTCGCGTTCTTCATCCACATGTCGGGCGGGAGGCTGCCGTACTTCGCCATCCGTTCGAACTCGGCGCCGAGGTTGCCGGCTTTCTCGATCTGCTCCTCGATTTGGAACGCGATCAGGTGGCCGATCGGGTAGTTCGGCAGGTAGAGGAAGTTGTTCACCATGTGCGCGTACACGCCGAGCAGCACGACGTCCTTCTTCCCGAACACCGGCGCGTAGTACTGGTTCCAGACATCCTTCGCGATCGCCACCGTCGCATTCTTCAGCGCTTCCGGAGTGGCGTCCGGATGGTCGTACATCCAGTGCCACACGCCCATCTCCACCAGCGCCACGCCCGCGATCTCGTACGTGCCCCAGAAATCGTTCAGCGTCTGCAGCGCGCGTGACTCCGCGCTCGGGCTGGCGAGGCCGAGGAGCTCGAGGTCCTTGGCCTGGAAGACGAAGGCCAACGCCTCCGTGAACGCCGTGTTCGGGACGCCCTGCAGCGTGTAGTAGTCGATGTGCTTGAGCGAGAACACCTGCTCCACGTTGTGTCCCATCTCGTGCACGGCGATGTTGAAGCCCTTGTAATCCATCCCCTCCTTGCCCACGCGCGTGCGCAGGCGAGGGTTGTCGCCGCGACGTGCGGAACCGAGCGCGTGACCGGAACCGCGGGCGGGATCGACTTCGATGTTCTTCGCGAGGTACTCCGCGCGCTCCTTCGTGAAGCCGAGCTTCAACAGCAGGTTCGGCATGTCCGCGTGATACGCCTCGGCCGTCGGATAGCGCTTGCGCGTGATCGCGTCGAGCTCCGACTCCGCATACTTTCCGGACGAACGGAAGCCGTTGTACCAAATGTCGAACGGCTCGAGCTTGCGGCCGAGGCGCTTCTCGATCAGCTTCGCGACGCGCGGGACGAGCGGCGACGACACGACCTCGACGAGCATCGCCTTCACGCGCGACTCCAGCATCTGCCGCCCTTCCTCGAACGAGCGCTGGATGTGCGTCGGCGCGGTGGGCGAGTACGGATCGACGAGCTTCGACGCCTTGAACGTCGCTTGAATCTGCGCGTAACGCGTGTCCGGCTCGCGCGTGTTCGTGATCGTCGACGGCGCGGGACGCCCTTCGCCTTCCGAGTCGTCGACGGTCGTCGCCTTCACTTCATTCGTGTTCGGGTTCCAGTCGACGTGCGGGTTGTCGACGACCCCCGCGGGGATCGACTGATCGACGATACGCTCCATCACGCGCTGCACGAGTCGCTGCTTCGGCACGCCGAGCTTCGGATCGATACCGTAGTTGGCCTTGATCTCATCGCGCAGGTTCCAGTGCTCGAGCAGGCGGGTCTTCGCGGGGAAGAGGCGATTGCCCTTGTCGTCGAGCACGTGATGCATCCAGATGTTGTACGTGGCGACGTACTGCGACGCATCCGCCGAGGCTTTGGCGACTGCTTGATTGACCTCGGACGGAATGCGCTTCGAGAAGTAGAGGCCGAGGGCGGCTTCCGCCCATTGCCTGCGCGACCACTTCTCGCCTTCGGTGAGGCGCTCTTCGAGCGTCGTGATCGGGAAGTTGAGGAGGACGATGAACGCGAACTTGTTCGCGAACATGTCGTCGTTGAAGTGCGCGGCGGGATCGTAGCCGGCGAGGATTTCGTCGAACGGATAGATGGGTCCGAGGTCGAGGTCGGACTGCCAGCGGAAGTCGCGGCCGACTTCGCTGAGGTGCCCGTTGTACGACTCGAGCGCGAACTGCAGGCGGTTGAAGAGCGCGTCGAGCGTGGCCTGATCGCCGGCGAAGTGCGTGCGGATCAGGTCTTCGAACGCGGCCGCGTCGCCGTCTTCGTCGCGCCAGAACTGCGCGACCTGCTTCATGCCGCGCACGAGTCGCGGACGCTGCGCCTCTCCGTATTTCGCAACGAGCTCGGTCTCGAGCTTCTTGATCGATTCGTTCATGTCGGCGAGTGCGGGCATTGTCAGAAGTACGGCGAGAGCCACGGCGAAGGTTCGTGCCATGCGCGGATTGTAGCGTCAGCGCTTCTTGGTCCTGTGCGTCGCCGGCGCCGTCCACGGATCCTCGGGCCACGGATGCCGCGGATACCGCGCGCGCAATTCCTTGCGCACGTCCTGGTACGCGCCGTTCCAGAAGCTGCGCAGGTCGCGCGTGACTTGCACCGGCCGTCCCGCGGGCGAGAGCAGATGAAACGTGACCGGCGTTTTCTGCGCGCCGATGCGCGGCGTGTCCGCGAGGCCGAAGAGCTCCTGCAATTTCACGGACGCGACGATGGAGCCGTCTTCGCGATACTCGAGTCGCGTCGTGCGTCCGCTCGGAAGATCGAGGCGTTCCGGTCCGCCGATCGCGAGACGGCGCGCGAGCTCGGGATCGATTTCTTTTTTCGGCGTGAGTCGCGCGACCTCGCTCGGATCCGCCGCGACGTTGATTTCATTCAGCAAAAGCGCGTCGTACCAGACGCGTTTCGTCGCGCGCACGCGCTCGCCGGTCCACTCGTGCACGACGTCCTCGTGCGTCGGCGTGAGCCAGCTTTTCTCGATGACGCTGGCGATGCGCACGACGTCACTGCTGACGTCGAGCGCGACGAGGAAGTCGCCTTCGTACAAGTTCGCGTCGCGCGCGAGCTCGGCGCCGGTGCCGCTCGACAGCAGCAGTCGCGGCGACTTCGGCTCGCGTCGCATGGCCACGCGATCGGGAAAGCCGGCGAGGAGCGCGC
>DATELS010000563.1:0-5764 GCA_035276365.1 Thermoanaerobaculia bacterium | reverse complement strand
GCTCGTGTTCTTGTTCGGCGGCACGCGGCGTCCGCGACGGCGCCAACCGCCGCCGCCGTGGTGGATCGACGCGCGCTGATCAGCGCCAGTGCTTCACGCTCGGCCACACCTCGCTGAGCGGCTGCTTCAGTCCGACGCCGTGGAAGATCGGCACGCGCTCGTCCGGCATCGCGTACGGAGCGCCCGCGCGATCGACCATCCGCAGCGACTGCCACATCTCCGGATGCGGTCCGTACTCGATGAGGATCACGGACGCGCCGGTGAAGCCGCGCGTGCCCCACAGGAAGTAATTCTGATGTCCGCTGATCGCGGGCGGCAGTCCGTACTTCGGGCCGTAGAAGTCGATCGCGCCGGCCTCGCCGTAGTTGCCCGTGTAGATCGCGGTCTTTCGCCGCATGTCGGGCGGCAGCGAGTGGTAGTAGCGCGCGACGCGCTGCACCAGCTCCTCCCATCCGAATTGATCGGAGAAGATCTGCGGCATCTCGCTCGTGTGCGACACCTCGGCGCGCTGCGGTTTGACGCCGAGGGCGCGTTGGTACGCGAGGAAGCGGGAGGGTGGGAGGAGCGGGAGCGCGAGCGGTGCGGCGACGAGTCCCCCGAGGGTGATGAGCGTGAGGATGGCGTAGCCGGTGATACGACGCGCGCGTGCGGCGGACGCGGAGAAGAACCATGTCGCGCCGCCTGCGAAGAGCACGGGATAGATCGGTGCGACGTAGTAGTCCTTGGCTTCGAGCGCGATGAACGTAATCACGAGGACGACATACGTCCACGCGAGAAAGCGATACGGCGCGAGCTCGCGCGAAAAGAAGAGCGCGAACAGGCCGGCAATCCACAGCGGCGCAGAGAACGGATTGAGCATCATCGCCTGTTGCCGCATGAATGCGCCGGGCGGCAGCACGACGTTCTTCCCCGTCACCTTCACGTTGTGCAGCAGCTCGAGCGTGGCCCAGTCGTGGCGCACTTCCCATAGGAGGTTCGGGAGAAAGATCAGCAACGCGAGGGCGCCGCCCGCGTAAATCCACGGCCGCGCGAGCGAGCGGCGCAGCGGCGTGAGGATCACCGCGACCGCGATGGCGAAGCCGAGGAAGAGCATGGAGTGTTTGTTCTGGAGGCCGAGGCCGGCGAGCGCGCCGAACGCGAGCCACCAGCGCTCGTCCGCGCCGTTCGCGATCTCGACGAGCACGAGCAGGCACGCGAGCCAGAGCACATGCTCCATCACGTTCATCGAGAGGATGCTGTCGATCGCGAGATTCACCGGCGCGAAGAAGACGGCGATGCACGCGACGGCCTGCGCGACGCGCGTGCCGCCGATGCGCGCGGTGAGCACGCCGGTCAGGACGATGCGCAGCGCGCCGGCGATCGTCGCGAGCAGACGGAAGCCGCGGAGCGACGGTCCGAGAAGCTCGCCGAAGCGCGCATACAGCGCGACGAGCGGCGGATGATCGACATAGCCCCAGTCGAGGTGGCGTCCGCACGCGATGTAGTACAGCTCATCGCGAAAGTAGTGATACGAGCCGCTCGTGTAGAGGTGGAGAAGGAACTTGATCGCGGCGAGCGAGAGAATCGTGCGCCACGCGATGCGGGCCTGCATGCGTCGTGATACGGAAAAGGATGTGGCTGGTTATCCGCGGAGCGCGCTCTCGAGGTGCTCGTACGCCTGGCGCAGTCCGTCCGTGCGCGTTCCGAGCTCGCCGAACGCGTCGCGCCAGACCGAGCTGACGCGCTGCAGGTTGCGCTCGCGCAGGCCGAACAGCACCTCGCGCAGCGCCTCGCTCTCGGACGGAGTGAGCTCCGGGCGCTGCACCTCGCGCTCGATCAGCGTCTGCGCGGCGCGCAGATGCTCTTCCTGTCCCACTGACGCCGCGGTCACGGCGGGCACCTTCATCGTCGTCGGACGCGGCTCCGAGATCTCGCGCGGCTGCGCGCTCATGTCCACCGCGCCCGGCAGCTCTTTGAGCTGCGGGCTGAATTTGCCCATCATGAAGAACAGCTCTTTCTCGTTCGCGAAGTTGCCGACGAGGCGCGCCGACTTCGCGAGCTCCAGGTGCTCCGACTCCTGCAGCATGATGAACGCGCGTGCGCGGTCTTCGAGGGCGATGCGCTTCGCGTGCACCTTCCACGCGGTGAGCGTGCCCTGGATGAAGCACGCCTGACCGGCGCGGATGCTCACCGCCTCCACCGTCACGTTCTCCTCGATGCGAATCGAGCCGTTCGTCGACTCGATCTCCGAGTAGTTGCCCGAGTTCTGGATCACGAGATTGCCGGGCGTCTTGATCGAAAGCTGCCCGTGCGCGTTGACGCGGATCTCCGTCCCGCGCGGAATGATCATCGTTGGGAAATTCGCCTGGTCGGTGGCTGCACTCATCACGCCCCCCTCTTGCTCCCGCTCTTCACATAGCCCACGAATGCCGACGGTAGAGGATCGAAGTTCCTGTAGTCGCGAGTCGTGCGTGCGCGCATGAGCAGCACGGCCTCGTTGCTCCATTGATGATTGAGAATGTAGATGCGCGGATCGACCGCGCTGAACGTGCCCGGTTGTTCGAGATCGCTGCGCACCTCGTAGTGCAGATGCGAGTTCGTGCTCCAGCCGGTCGAGCCGACCGTGGCGATCACCTCGCCCTGCCGCACGAGCTGTCCGGCGCGCACCTTCACTTCATCGCAGTGACCGTAGATCGTGATGAAGCGCTCCGCGTGCTTGATCGTCACGACGTTGCCGAAGCGCCACCAGGCCACGCTCTGCGACAGCGGATAGCGTCCCGCGAACGTGACCACGCCGTCCGCGGTCGCGTAGACCGGCGTGCCGGTCGGCGCGGAAAGATCGAGACCTTTGTGGAAGTCCGCGGCGCGCGTGAACGGCGAGATGCGATTGCCGAACGGCGACGTGAGCACGAATTGATCGGCCGGAAGCGGCAGGATCGACGGCGTGTGCCGGACGATCTCCGCGTTCGCCGCCTCGTACTGCGTCAACAGGTCGAGCTGCGCCTGCAGGCGTCGCATCGAAGCCTGCAGCGAGAACTCGCGGCGGCGCGCGTCGTCGAGCGGCTCATCGTCGAGCTTCGGGTTGCGGATCGGCGTCGAGAATCCGCCCTGACCGAGCGTGTGATCGAGACCGTAGATCGTGATCAGCTTCTCGACGCGAATGCGCTGCGTTTCGAGGCTGCGTTCGAGAGAGCCCATCTGCAGCACGTTCTCGCGCAGGCGCTCGCGCTGGATGTCGCGCTCCTCGCGCTGCTGGCCGAGGAAATTCGTCTTGTAGACGCGGCGGATGACGGTCGGCGCTGCGGCCATCGAGCCGATCAGTCCCGCGAGGATCGCGGAAAGCGCGACGATCCCGATCACCACTCGGCGGCGATCGAAGAAAAAGTACCGCACGCGCCGGCGAATATCGCTCGGATGGATCTGGATCTCGATCATGGCACCGGGTCCTCACGCTGGACAACGCGCGGGTTGGTCAGTGTAGCACACGGCGGTGCACAGGAATCGGTGCTATTCGGCGGCGGGAACGCGCTTGGACAGCCGCTTCACCGCGACCGGCAGCAGCGTGATGGTGAGCATGAGGCCGCACACGATCGCCAGCCGCACGAACGCGTCCTTCTCCGTCATCGTTCCGTTCAAGAGCGCGTCCGCGCAGTACGCGAAGACGAACATCGAGGGCACGACGCCGATGAGCGTCGAGAAAAAGTAGTCGACGAAGCGCACGCGCGCGACGCCCGCGCCGTAGTTCAGCACCGCGAACGGGATGCCGGGGATGTAGCGCAACACGAGCATCGAACGAAAGCCGGCGTGATCAACCTGTCGGGCCACTGCTTTTCCCGCGCGACCGAAGCGCTCGAGCAAACCCTCACCGACGAAACGTCCGACGTAGAACGAAGCCACCGCACCGAGGACGCCGCCGAGGATCGAGTAGAGACCGCCCATCGCCCAGCCCCAGATGAATCCCGCCGCGACGACGAACACCGACGCCGGCAGCGCGACGACACAACCCGCGGCGAATACCGCGATGAACGCGAGCGGTCCGTACCAGAGCCCGCGCAGATGCTCGACGAAGTGCTGGATATTCTGCCGTGTGATCTGCTCGCGCAGCGGCGAGAACCAGATCGCCGCGATCCCGCCGAAGACGATCAGCGCGATCGCGATCTTGAACACGTGGCGACGCGACATCAGTTGGCCAGGCTCTCCACGATCATGGCGATGCCCTGCCCGCCGCCGATGCACGCGGACGCGAGTCCGTAGCGCTGCTTGCGGCGGCGCAGCTCGTACAGCACGGTGAGCAACAGACGCGTGCCCGACGCGGCGAGCGGATGGCCGAGGGCGATGGCGCCGCCGTTGACGTTGAGCTTGTCCATGTCGAGGTCGAGCTCTTTCGCGACGGCTAGGATCTGTCCGGCGAACGCCTCGTTGATCTCGATGAGATCGATGTCGCCGAGCTGCATGCCCGCCTTCTTGAGCGCGATCTGCGTCGCGGGAACGGGACCGATGCCCATGATCTCGGGATCGCATCCGGCGATGCCCCATGACACGATGCGACCGAGCGGAGTCTTGCCCTTCTCCTTCGCGTTGTCCGCGCTCGTGACGACGAGCATCGCTGCGCCATCGACGATTCCACTCGCGTTGCCCGCGGTGACGAAACCGTCCTTGCCGAACGAAGGCTTCAACTTCGCGAGACCTTCGAGCGTCGTGTCGGGTCGCATGTGATCGTCCATCGAGAACACTTCGCCCTTGCGGCCAATCGCAACCGGCACGATCTCTTCCTGCAGCCGTCCCGCCTTCTCCGCCGCGCCCGCGCACTGCTGGCTGCGCAGCGCGAACTCGTCCTGCTTCTCGCGCGTGATGTCGTACTTGCGCGCGAGGTTCTCCGCGGTCTGCGCCATGTACAGGTTCGCGTAGGTGTCGAAGAGCGCGACCATCAGCGAGTCTTCGATGTTGCCCTGTCCGAGCTTGAATCCCTTGCGCGCGCCGCGGATGACGTGCGGCGCCTGCGACATGTTTTCCATGCCGCCCGCGAGCACGGTCCTGGCCTCGTTCAATTCGATCTGCTCGGCCGCGTGCACGACGCTCTGGATGCCCGAGCCGCACAAGCGGTTGACGGTGAGCGCGGGAACGCTGCGCGGGATGCCTGCCTTCAGTCCGACGTGACGCGCGCCGTAAATCGCGTCGCCCGAGGTCTGGAGCGCGTTGCCGACGATGACGTGATCGATTTCTTCCGCGGCGACGCCGCTGCGCGAGAGCGCTTCCTTCGCGGCGAGGACGCCGAGGTCGATGGCGCTGATGTCGCTGAAGTGGCCGTTGTACTCGGCCATCGGAGTGCGCGCGCCGTCGAGGATGACGATGTCTTTCACAGGTGTGACTCCTTTGCTGCGCGTGCAACGCCGCGCGCGGTCCGGATATTCATGAGCATGAGCACGTTGGCGGCGAGCGCGACGAGAGTCATCCACGCGCTCCCCTCGAGGCCGAATTCACCTCCGGTGATCCACGCCGCTCCCCCGCCCCGCTCGACGAAGATCGTCCGCGCGGAATGGTAGCCGCTGACTTCGTGGCCGAGGACGGGGCCGGTCATGACGTTCCACGCGAGATGCAGGCCGATGGGTAGCCAGAGCCGCTCGTAGCGCGCGTACGCGAGGCCGAGGAGGATGCCGCCGAGGAAGACGTTGAGGATGCCGAGCATCGTCACGGCGTCGTTGCCGAGATGCAGCGCGGCGAAGATCGCGGCGACGCAGAGAATCGCGAACGTCGCGTTGCGGCGATACAGCGTCTGGAAGGGATA
>DATELS010000562.1:0-5231 GCA_035276365.1 Thermoanaerobaculia bacterium | reverse complement strand
GCGAGATCCAGCGCATCGTGCAGGAGGATCTGCCGTACATCTCGCTCTATCACCAGATCAACGTCGCGATCATGGACAAAAAGCTGCAGGGCTACGAGATGTATCCCGCGGGATTCTGGCTGGCGGTGCCGCGGATGTCGTTCGCGCAGTGATTGCGTGAGAAATGAGGGACGGCCGCCTCGGCCGTCCCTCCACTTTTATCGTTCTTTCCTCAGGTCCACATGGCGGACGAGGAACATCGTGCCGTCGATCACTTTGCCGTTCGCGTCGCGCACCGTGAGCGTGTGCAGCCCCTCGTTGTTCGGAGCGCGCACCGTCACCTTCCACTCGCCTTCGCGCGCGTAAGCCTTCTCGACCACCTGGCGATCGATGACGATCTCGAGCTGCGTGTCGCGCGGGAAGTTGCGTCCGGAGACCGTGAGCGTGCTTCCCGGCGTCACCGAGTTCGATCCGCCGCCGCTCGTCTCCAGCAGTTGCACGTACGGCTTGCCGGCGATCGGTGACTTCTCGTTCTCCGGATCGTCGCGATCGTCTTCCTTCTTTTGCTCGTGCGTCAACGGCTTCTCCGCGAATACCTCGCTGATCAACCTGCCCTTCGCGCCGAGGAGTCCTACGCGCGATTTCGCCGTCGTGATCTTGATCGCCGGGTCCGACTTCGACTCCGAGAAAAACACCGGCGAGCTGCCGGGCGAAACGAAGAGCTCCGTCACGACGCCATCGACGATGCGCGCGCCTTGAATGCGTCCGTTGTACACGAGGATCGCGCGCTCGTAGATGTCGGCGGGATCGATGAGGAACTTCGGATCGGGAAAGATCGTGCACGGGATTTTGCAGCGCGCCTCGAAGTCGGGACGCGGCAGGATCAGGACCCATCGCAGATCCCAAAGACCGCGGCCGTACGTCGAGAGGATCGCCTCGTTCGACGCCTTCCACTCGATCGACGTGATGTCGGTCGCGCGCTCCGAGTTCGGAACTTTCACCCAGGTCGCGCCGCGGTCGGCGGAGACCATGAGGCCGTTCTGCCACGTGCCAACGGCGACGAGATTCGGATCATCCTCGCTGAAGCTCACGGCGGACGCGTGCGGGAAAATCCAGCGGCGGAAGAGGAAGTTCCCGCCGTCCGTGACGAGATTCGTGAGCGCGGGGATCTCCGTCCAGTTGTTGCCGCCGTCCCACGTCTCCATCATCTTTTCGTTCACGACGTCGGGCGCGATGACGTGCCTCCAATCGCCGGGATCGACGCCGAAGACCTGATACCACGCGAACATCGTCGGATTGATCCCGAGTCCGCCGAAGTTGTTCATCGCCGGATACGACACGGTCGCGCCGGTCCCGAAGAGCCGTTTGCGAATGCGCGCCAGCGTGTTGATCTCGAAGTCGCCCGCCGCGAAGTAGCCGGTGCGAATGGACTGATAGAGCAAGGGACGAAAGATCGCCGACGTGAGCTTCGGCTGATCCCGCCGATCTTCGGGGAACGTCGCGTACTGCGTCCATGCGCCGCCAGTGTTCGTCGTCTGCGCGTAGCCCTTCGCGAACGGCGCCGCATCGCGCACGCCCTGCACGTGAAAATCCTTGCGGATGATCTTCGGATTCGCATCAGGTGGACTCTGCGCGTCGCCCCAGAAGCCGACTCCCGTGAGGAGCGCGCCGGAGAAGAAGTCGCCGCACGGACCACAGGAGACATGCGTGATCTGGCTGTCCGCCTCCGTGTCGACGCGGTACTGCCGCTCGAAGAAGAATCCCTCGCAGCAGAAGGGATTGATCCACGTTGCGCCGTCATCGCCGGATGCCCAGTTGCTGTTGTCCTGCGTGCCGAAGTACAGATCGTGCCGCCCGATGTCCTCGATCCACTGCCCCTTGACCTCGGTGATCTGCAGGGCGTTGTATCCCGCCGAGCCGCCGCCGACGAACGACCAGTTCGCGCCGCCGTCGCTCGTCTTGTGCAGCCCTCCGTCGGTGCCGAGGAGGAGCGGTTGATGCAGCGACGTGAACGAGAGCTCGCGCGTGTCGCCGTGATCCATGTTCAGCGTCGTCCAGGAACCGGAATAGTCGAAGTGGCCGGTCGAAACGCGAGGCGCGGTCATCTTCTGCAAGCCGCAGCGATTGCCCGCGTAAAGATCGACGACGGTTTGCGGGGGCAGCGGATGCGGACGCTTGCGAAGCCGCTTGATCGCCTTGACGAACGCGATGCCGCCGCAAGTCCCGCCACCCGCGGCCGCGGAAGTGATCTGCGTCCAGTGATCGCCGGAGTCTTCGGAGAAGTAGAGATTCGTCGAGCCGTTCATCACGTACGCGACGGTGTCTGCGGCCGGGTTGCGTCCGAAGGCGTGAATGTCCCAGATGCCGCCGACACCCGTCGCCGGCGCCGTCCACATCCCGCCGGCATCGGTCGAACGGCGAATGCCTGCGAATCCGCCGGCGATGACGAGATCGCCCGACTGCGCGACCACCGAGATCACGCTGCGATTGCCGGCGGCGAACACATCGACGTACTTCCACGTCGATCCATTGTTTTCGCTCATCGCGACGCCGTACGACGTGCCGACATAGATCTTCCCGGTGTCGGGAGCGATGGAGATCTCCCACGCGTTGTAGCGATCCGTGACGCCGGCCGGCGCGGACGGATTGGCGATGTGCTTCCAGTTCGTGCCGCCGTCGATGCTCCGCCAGATCCCGCCGCCGTTGCTGGTCCGGAAATCCTCGCTGGCCGTGACGATGATGATTTTCGGATTCGACGGGACGTACGCGACGGCGTTCGTGTTGAACACTTTCAGCGAATCGACGTGGTGCCACGTCGCGCCGCCGTCGGAGCTGCGAAAGAGACCGCCGGACTCCGACGCGACGAGGATGCGCGTGTCTTTCGTCGGATCGACGGCGATCGTGTCCACTCGTCCGCCGTTCGGAATGTCGGGCTGAAACTCGTTCAGCCGCCAGCCGATGATGATTTGTGCTTCCGCACGGGGAACGACAACGAGGAGAGAAACGAGAACCGCGACACAGCCTGAAAGCCGTTTCATGAACGCCTCCTGTCAGGGGTTTGACAATCGACGGATCGGCGATTCGAGAGGCTTGCGATTCTATCTTTCCGGCGCAACGTCCGGAAAGAAAAATGGGGATTGAGGAAGTCCCTCAATCCCCATTCGATTCAGTGCGGAAAGAAGCCTAGTCGCCGCAGACCGTTTCGATCAGCGCCGCGCAGACCTGGTACGGATCCATGTTCGCCGCGGGACGGCGATCCTCGAAGTACCCGTACCCGAGGTTCGACGTCGCCATCGGGATGCGGATCGACGCGCCGCGATCGCTGATGCCCCAGCGGAACTGGTGAATCGGCGCGGTCTCGTGCAGTCCGGTCAGGCGCTCTTCATTGTGCGCGCCGTAGACCTTCATGTGATCGTCGTGGCGCTTCTCGAGCTTGCGCATCGCGTCTTCGATGAACTTCATGCCGCCCTTCTCGCGCGTGCCCTTCGTCGAGAAGTTCGTGTGCGCGCCGGCGCCGTTCCAGTCGCCCTTGACGGGTTTCGGATAGAGCGTCGCGCTGATGCCGAACTCCTCGCCGATGCGATACAGCAGCCAGCGCGCGAGCCACAGCTCGTCCGCGATGTCCAGCGGCCCCAGCGCCCCAATCTGGAACTCCCACTGCGCCGGCATCACCTCGGCATTCGTGCCGACGATGTGAATGCCCGCGCGAATGCAGGCATCCGCGTGCGCCTCCACGATGTCGCGGCCGAACACCTCGTCGCTGCCGACGCCGCAGTAGTAGCCGCCCTGCGGCGCGGGGAATCCGTGATCGGGCCAGCCCATCGGGCGGTTCCCTTCGAAGAGCGTGTACTCCTGCTCGATCCCGAACCACGGGTCGTGCTCTTTGTACTTTTCCGCGACCTGTCGCAGATTCGCGCGCGTGTTGCTCCAGTGCACGGACCCGTCGGGGTTCAGCACTTCGCAGAGCACGAGCAGGTCGTTCTCGCGATGCAGTGGATCGGGGACCATCTTCACGGGACGCAGGAGCAGATCGCTGAAATGTCCGCTTGCCTGGTACGTGCTGGAGCCGTCGTAGCCCCACTCCGGAATGTCGTCGAGCTTCTTCGCCGGCGCGTCGAGAATCTTCGTTTTCGAACGAAGTTTCGCGGTCGGTTTCTGTCCGTCGATCCAGATGTACTCAGCGGTGATTTTGCCCATTGGGATACCTCCAAAGGTGGGATGCGGGAAGATAGCATGACGCGCGCGCGGCTCGACGCGCGAGTGCGTCGCGTGCGGCTCAGCCCGCGGCCGTCAGCGCGGGATCCCACACGACCGTGCGGTTCTTGCCCAGCGATTTGGCGCGGTACATGGCCACGTCGGCGCGGCGCAGGAGCTCGTTCTTCGCCAGCTCGATCGACGTGTGATCGTCCGCGTGCGGGACGTAGCTCGTTATGCCGATCGATGCCGTGAGCACGTCGCGCAGATGAATCGGCGGCATGCTGAAGCCCCACTCGCGGTCGAGGAACGTCGACGTCGCGATCGTGTGGCGAATCTCTTCGCACATCGCGAGTCCGCCTTCGAGCGTGGTGTTCGGAAGGATCATCACGAACTCGTCGCCGCCGTACCGCGCGACGGTGGCGTCGGGCTGCTGCACGATGCGCTTCAGAAGAAAGCCGACTTCGCGTAGGACCTGGCTGCCGGCGAGATGGCCGTGGCAGTCGTTCACGGTCTTGAAGTGATCGAGATCCATGAACAACAGCACTGCTTCCCTGCCGTTCTCCTGCGCCTCGGTCAACGTCTCGGTGAGACGGACGTGGAACCAGCGGTCGTTGTACAGACCCGTGAGGTCGTCTTTCTTCGCCAGCTCGTGCGCGCGCTTCGCGTCGAGCGCGTTCTGCAGCGTGAACGACGTGTAGCCCGCGAAGATCTCGAGCAGCGTCATGTCGCGGCGCGTGAAGCTCTTGCCTTCGAGTCGATTGATCAGCTCGAGGACGCCGCAGACGGTTTTGCCGATGTAGATCGGCACCGCGACGACGGAGTGCGTCTTGTGTCCGAGCTGCTCATCGATCTCGCCATAGAAGTAGCGATCCGTCTCGACGTCGGCGGAGAGATACGGCGTGCCGGTCTCGTACACGCGTCCGACGATGCCGTGTTGCGCGGGCAGACGCCGCCCGACGAGATCGCGCGCGGAGTCGCCGAAGGTCGCGATGAACACCAGCTCGTTGTCCTTGCGCGAGGCGAGCTTGCGGAACGGATCGTCGAGCAGGATCGAG
>DATELS010000561.1:0-3035 GCA_035276365.1 Thermoanaerobaculia bacterium | reverse complement strand
AGCCTTCGCAGTGCACGAGCTCTCCGCGCTTCAGTTGCTGCGCGACCGCGGGACGCACGCGCGTGCGGCACGAGGAGCACGTGTCGTTCGCGACGCGCGACACCGCGACCTGCTGCCGCTGTTTGTAGATCTTGTGGAACTCGTTGCGCAGGCGCTCGGGAATCGTGCTCTCGACCCGCGCCGCTTTCTGCCGCAGCTCATCGGCTTCTTTCTTGAGATCGCCGAGCGAGTGTTGCCACTCCTCGTGCGCGGCGTCGTGACGCGACTGCAGGTCGGTGTGCCCTCCCCGTCTCTCGTCCAACTGCGACTGCAGCCCATCCGCTTCCGTCATGTTCTTGAGCACCGACTCTTCGAGCTCTTTGACATGCTTGCGCGTGGCGTCGATCTCTTTCCACGCCGCGGCGTACTGCTGCTGATTCTTCACCTGCATGAGCTGTCCCTGATATTTCTTCAGCAGCTCCTGCTGATCGGAGAGCTCGCCGTCGACGCGGCGGCGTTCCTTGCCGAGCGTGTCGAGCTGCGTCTGCAGCCGCGTCATCTCTTCATTCGCGCCCTGGTACTCGCGATCGAGCGCGGCGAACGACTCCGGCTTCACGCTCATTTGTTTCTCGCGCTCGTTCAACGCGCTGAGAATGGACTGCAGCTCCCACAGTTTTTCGACGTCGCTCAAAGAACAGCCTCCGGTTGAAACAAAAAAGGCGTTCCATGGTCGGAACGCCTGTGCAGATCGGATCGTCTCCGTCGTGCAATGGGACAAATCATGTGAGGAAGGACTCTCAGCATCGTGCTCTGGTGGGTCCACCAGGATTCGAACCTGGGACCTGCCGGTTATGAGCCGGTAGCTCTAACCGCTGAGCTATGGACCCCGGGACGCGGATTCTAACAGAACGCCGCGCGTCGTCCCGGCATCCGTTCAACGCAGCTCGACCTGATCGCCGACGAGCATCTCGCGACGCGAGCTGACGATGATCGCCGTCGCGGTGCGCGCCTCCGTCGTCAGCACGCCGAGTTGTCCCAGGACGACGCGCGGCTGATTCGGGAACTCGCTCGGACGGAAGACGGTGAGGAAGTCGCCCGGCTCGACCTGATCGTCGCGGCCGAGGTTGATCTGGACGAGCGTGCCCTCGACGAGACCGAGAGTCCAGCCGCGCGAGTCGACGATGTAGCCGCTCGTGCGGCCGCTCGGCGGATCGCACCACGCGGCCATCTGCGGCACGCGCGCGATCGGGATCGGAAGCTGCGGGATCGGCTTGAGTCGCGTGCCGATTTTCACTTCGCGACACGCCTGCGTGATGATCGCGCGCGAGCGTCCGTCTTCGGTGCAGAGGATGCGGATCTGACCGACGTAGTCGTAGCGGCGTCCGATGACGTCGCCCGTCTCCGGATGGCGAATGAGATCGCCCGCCTCGATGATGAGATACGTTTCGCCGGAGACGAGTCCGGTCGATGTACCGCCGTGGACGTAGACGAGATCGCCGGTCGCGGCGTCGGACGCGGCTTTGTCCCACGGCATGCGCGGGACGTACTTGATGTCGACTTCTTCGTGCGACTCGATCCAGTTCGGCATCGCCTCGTTCGGATCGCCGATGTAGCCGTAGCAGTAGATGTCGGATTCGGTGGCGAGGGCGACGGGGCTGCTGTCCTGCGCAATCTGCGCGATGGGGATGCCGCCGCCCGTGCCCTGCTGCGTCGTGAAGGCGGTGCCGCCTTCGACGGCTGCCGCCGCGCGCGGCGTGACGGTGCTCAGCGCGTTCTGTCCCTCACCCGCGGCATTCGCATTCGCGGCCGCGCCTTCGCCTTCGACGAGGAGGACGTCGCCGGGATAGATCCAGTGCGCGTCGGTGATCCAGGTGTTGGACTCCCAGAGCTGCGGCCAGAGGTAGGGGTTGTTGTAGTACTGCTGCGCGAGTGCCCAGAGCGTGTCGCCGGCTTTGATGGTGTGCGTTTTCGCGCCCGCGGGATAGGTGGAGGGATCAGGCGGGTTGTACGCGGTCCAGTGATCGCCGACGCGATGGAGATCGCGCGGCGGATGCGACGACTGCTTCTGCGCGAACGCGTTCTGCGCGACGGCCGACGCGATCACGAGAAGGAGAAAGGGAGCCACCCTGCGCACACTGACCATCATCCCCTCCCTGGGTTGTACCAGTAAGTCGATGAATAAGTTAGCGCAAGGGAGGGGTGGGGGTCAAACCGGACGGGAGTTGGCGGGTGGCGGTTGGCCGTTGGCGAAGGAACGGTGGTAGGGTCGAGGGACGAATGGAATCCGGTAAGCGCTTCTTCGCGATCTGCGTCGAGAACGGCGAGTACGCCGGGACGCTGGAACTGCGGAAGGTCTACGAAGTCCTCGAGGACGGATCAGCGGAGAAACGCAACTCCATCCGCGTCATCGATGAGTCGGGCGAAGACTATCTCTACCCGCGCTCGTGGTTCGTTCCTGTCGAAGTTCCGGAGACGGTCGAGCAACTCCTGCACGAGCTCGCGGTGAAGTAGGAATCAACGCAGCGCCAGCGAGCCGTCCGCGTCCGGGACCGAGCCGCCCAACTGGTCCTTCTTGTACTTCTCGAGCTGCTTCGTCCGCTTGTCGTAGTTGCTCATCACCTTCTTCACGTACTGGCGCGTCTCGCGGAACGGGGGGACGCCGCGGTAGCGCTTCACGTTGCCTTCGCCGGCGTTGTACGCGGCGATCGTCTTCTTCATGTCGCCGTGGAAGCGCGCGTTCAGGTACTTGATGTAGCGGACGCCGGCGTCGATGTTCTGCTCGGGGTCGTAGAGATTCTGCGCGCCCATCCAGCGGCCCGTGCGCGGCATGAGCTGCATGAGACCGCGCGCGCCGACCTGCGACCTCGCGCGCGGCTTGAAGCGCGACTCCTGCTCGATCACCGCCGCGACCAGCGCCGGATCGACTCCGTACTTTTGCGACTTCTCGTGAATGAGCTGCCCGTACGGCATCGTCTCCGCGAAGAACTCCGCGCGGATCGCGTGATTGATGCGGTGCATCTCCTCCGCGAAGACGTCGCGCGTCGACGACGCACGCG
>DATELS010000560.1:0-3680 GCA_035276365.1 Thermoanaerobaculia bacterium | reverse complement strand
CGAGCGGCAACCCGACCTTCGACCGTGCGTCGCTGAGCGCCGTCCGCAGCTCGAGCCCGCTCAATCCGCTGCCGTTCGCCTATTCAGGCACGTATCTGGGAGTCCACCTCACCTTCCGATGAAACGACTCATCCTTCTGCTCGCCCTCTTCGCAACGCCGCTCTTCGGTCAGACCGACGTCGGCCTGACCATGGACCCGAACCGCGCCGCGCAGGTGATCCGGCTGGCGGTGCCGTTCCCCGAGCTCACCCCCACGAGCGGCAGCCCGGCCCCGTCGCCGGTCGATCCGGCCGAGGTGCGGACCAATTTCTTCGGACCGCTCACGCGCGACATCGCCTACTCGGGCGTCTTCGCCATCGCGCCGCTGCCGCCGGCCGTGCCGGTCACGCCGGAGCTGCTCAAGCGGATCGAGGCCCAGCATCACCTCAGGCTCAACCTCTGGGTCGAGAACAACGAGTACGTCGTCGAGGCGCGTCTGGTCGACGTCGCCGGTACCACGCATCTCGCGAAGCGCTACCGCTCCCCCGCCGGCGCCCTGGGACGCACCGCGCACATGCTCGCCAACGAGCTGCTGCGCGCCGTCAGCGGAAGCCCGGGGGTCTTCCTCACACAGATCGCCTTCGCCTCCAACCGCACCGGCAACTGGGAGATCTGGCTGATGGACTGGGACGGCTCGAACCAGCGCCAGATCACGCGGCACAACGCGCTGTCGATTCTCCCGAGCTGGTCGCCCGACAACGAGCGCATGGTCTACACGTCCTTCGCGCGCGGCACGAGCGACATGTACATCATCAGCCGCCGCGGCGGCGATCGCGTGCGCATCAACACCGGCCTCGCGCTCAACACGTCCGCGACGTTCTCGCCGGTCAGCAACGACATCGCATTCGTCGGCTCGGTGCGCGGCAATCCCGACATCTACGTGATCAAGGACGACGGCTCGAACCGCCGGCAGCTCACGAACACGAGCTCGATCGAGTCGACGCCGGAGTGGAGTCCCACCGGCCGCCAGATCGCCTTCACGTCCGGACGCAGCGGCTCGCCGCAGATCTACGTCATGGACGCGGAAGGAACGAACGAGCGAAGGATCTCGCACGATGGGAACTGGAACGACGACGCGGTCTTCTCCCCCGACGGCGAGAAGATCGCGTACACGTCGCGCGTCAACGGCCGCTTTCAAATTCGCATCGCGAACCTCATCACCGGCGAGAATCGCATCATCGCCGGCGAAGGATCGAACGAGCAGCCGACGTGGTCGCCGGACGGACAATGGATCGCGTTTCAATCGAATCGCAACGCGAACCGGTGGCAGGTCTACCGGATGCGCATCGATGGCAGCGAGTTGTTGCAGCTCACATTCAACGGCGAAAACAAAGAGCCGGATTGGTCGAAGAAGCCTGAATAGCCGGCAACATCAAGCGATATCATCCGTGAAGGGAGTGGAAAGCAAATGAAGCAGATCTCGAGAATCACTCTGATGAGCCTGGCCGTGGCGTTGCTGGTGCTGTCGCCCGCCTGCAAGACGAAGAAGAAGGACGTCAAGCCCGCCGTCGTTCCGCAGACGGAGTCCGCCGCGCCGGTCGTGGAGGCGCCGCCGGTGCAGGCGTCGGAAACGGTCGAGAAGCGCGACGACTTCGTGAAGGATCCGCCGGTCGTCGAGGAGACGGTGCCGACAGGCATCGAGGAACTGAACCGCTGGGTGCGCGACAAGGGCTACATCCGCGACGCGTTCTACACGTACGACGAGGCGACGCTCGATGATGCGGCGCAGAGCGCGCTGAGCAACTCGGCGACGTGGCTGAAGAGCAAGGACGGCGCGGGCTACAGCCTCCTGATCGAAGGTCACTGCGACGAGCGTGGCACCGAGCAATACAACCTCGCCCTCGGCGACCGCCGCGCGAACACGGCGAAGGACTATCTGGTCACGCTGGGCATCGACGCGGGCCGCATCCGCACGGTGAGCTACGGCGAAGAGCGCCCGTTCGAAGAAGGGCACGACGACGCCGCGTGGGCGCAGAACCGCCGCGCGCATCTCGTGCTCGTGAGATAGCCCATGAAGATGCTGAGACCCATCGCGCTGGTCGCGGCGGCGGCAACGTTCGCCGCGACCGGCTGCGTGTCGACGTCGGACTTCGAGGCCGCGCAACGGCAGATCGCGGAGCTGCAGGAAGAGCTCGCGAACGTGAAGCGCACGGCCGCGGGGAAAGAGGAAGTGCAGGGCGTGAACGAGCGCATCGCGTCGCAGACGGAGACGCTCTTGAAGTCGAACGCGACTCTGGTGGCGAAGGTGAGCGACATCGAGGAGCGCATCCAGACGACGACGGGCGCGATCGAGCAGTCGAATTACCGCATGGACAGCGTGACGCAGCAGCTCGCGCAGATCCGGAAGGACATCGATGACGTGAAGTCGCGCGTGACGGCGATGGAGACGGCGCAGGCGGCAGCACCCGCGACACCAGCGACGACGCCGGGCGCGCCTTCGGGGTCGCAGGTGACGGTGCCGGCGACTCCCGCGGCGTCGACCGCGGATCCGACGGATGTCTACCAGGCGGCGTATCGCGACTACCAGCGCGGGAACTACGATCTGGCGATCGAGGGCTTCCGCGAGTTCCTGGACATCAACCAGGTTCCGGACCTGGCGGACAACGCAAGCTACTGGATCGGCGAGAGTTTGTTCTCGCAGAAGAAATATCGCGAGGCCATCGAGGAGTTTGACCGGGTCGTCACCAAATACCCGAAGTCCGACAAGGTCCCGGGTGCGCTGCTGAAGAAGGGTTACGCGTACATCAGCATCGGCGAGAAAGCACAAGGGGTTGTGCAGTTGCAGTACGTGCTGCATGAGCATCCGAAGTCGCCGGAAGCCGCGCTGGCGAAGCAGAAACTGAAGCAGTTGGGGATCGAAACGAAGTAGAATGCCCCGTTTTTCAGAATTCACGAGTTAGCAGGAGCAGATTCATGGCGAACATTCGCTCGGCCGAGAAGCAAAGACGGCAGGCCGAAAAGAGGAAGGCGCGGAACCGCGCCGGCAAGTCGAGCCTCCGCACGGCGCTGAGGAAAGCCCGCACGTCGGTGCAGGGCGGCGACGCGGACAAGGACACGCTTGCGACCGGATTCTCCGCGATCGACAAGGCCGCCAAAACCGGCCTGATCAAGGACAACACGGCCAACCGCTACAAGGCCCGCCTCTCGGCCGCATCGAAGCGCAGCGCGAAGTAAACTTCGCGGGCGTAACGATGCCGTGAACGGCGCACCGGAAGGTGCGCCGTTTGTGTTTTTAGGGCGAGTCGCGCAGCTCGCGCACCAACGACGCCACGACGAAACGCCGAGACCTGCGGTGACGAGAATCCCAGGAGTGACGTAAACTGCACTCACCGCGATGCTCGTCGCCTGCCTAACGTCCTTGGTGTAAGCTGCACGGCCGACCCCGCGTGGTTAAGGCAGAGCGGCGCGGCGGTTGCCGCCGATGCCGTTCGGAGAACCGAGTGGCGAACTGCAACCGCCGTGACGCCGTCAAGCTGGCGATGAAGCAGCCGGCTCGGCCGGCGGGCCTAAGCCCAATGGTCTTAAGTTAAGGATGCTTCCATCTGAATGATCTTCGTGGAGCGAGTCCGCGTCGCCCTGGTTGTAGTCAGGTAGTTGCTCATCTTCCGTTTGATCGCGCGTGGGGAGTGACGATAAGGGCG
>DATELS010000559.1:0-12920 GCA_035276365.1 Thermoanaerobaculia bacterium | reverse complement strand
GGGAAGTTGTCGCTCGACTCGGTGTACGACGCGATCGACGTCACACCTTCGTCGCCCGGGTGGATGCTCCTGCACAAAGACGGCGTGACGCTGCCGGCGGCCTTCCGCATCATCGATGCGAAGACCACAGGACGCGCGCAGTACGACATCAGCGGCAAGGTGACGCGCGTCGAGCTCTCCGCCGACACGCCGATTCCCGACAACGTCTATCCGCTTCGCGCGACCACCGTGTACGCCGCGAGCGAAGCGCTCCCTCTGCAGGTGCGGCTGCCGTTGCCCGAAACCACCGGCGGGACTTCGCTCATCCTCGATGGCACCTATCCGGAACTGCGCGCCGGGCAGGCATTGCTCTTTGAAGGATTGCCGGAAGGCGCGACCGCGAACGCCGCGGAGCAAATCTCGTTGGTCGAGGCGCCGAGCGTCGACACGGAGAACGGAGTCACGAGGATCGTCGTCACGCCGGCGTTGCAGCAGTATCACGCGGCCGGCGCCATTCTCTACGCGAACGTCGCTCCCGCCACGCACGGCGAGACCGTTCGCAACGAGATCCTCGGCAGCGGCGACGGCACGGCGTTTCAGACCTTCGCGCTGAAGAAAAGCCCGCTCACGTATCTCCCCGCGCAGAGCGCGGAAGGGCTCTCCGCCGTCGAGAGCACGCTCGCCGTCACGGTCAACAACGTCCTGTGGCACGAGCAGACGACGCTGCTCGAAAGCGAGGCGGGCGCGCGCGAATACGTGACGCACGCCGACAGCGAGGCGACCGTCTCCGTCATTTTCGGCGACGGTGTTCATGGCGCGCGAGTCCCGACCGGCAAGGACAATGTCGTCGCCCGGTATCGCAAGGGAATCGGCACGGACGGCAACGTCGCGAGCGGTGCCATTCAGGTGCTGGTCGACAACGTCGCCGGCGTGCAGAAGGTCACGAACCCGATCGGCGGAACGGGCGGCGCGGATGCCGAAACGACGGCGCAAATCCGCACGAATGCTCCGGAAAGCGTGCGCACGTTCTCGCGCGCGATCAGTGTCGACGACTACGCCGCGCTCGCGCTCACGTATCCGGCCGTCGAGAAGGCGAGCGCGTCGTGGGTGACGATGGATCCGGTGCGCGACGTCGCGCTCGAGCGGCCGTATATCCGGCTCACCATCGCCACGACGGACGGTGCGCCGCTCTCGACGCAGCGCGCGTTCGCCGCCGATTTGCGCGCGTATCTCGACCGGCGCCGCGATCCGAACGTGCAACTGCGGATCGTCGACTTCACCGCGGTGAACGTCGAGCTCACGGCAGCGATCAACGTGCTCGACGACAATCCGCGTGAAGCGACGCGCGCGGCGGTCGAAGCCGCGGCCCGCGCGTGGTTCGCGTTCGAGCGCCTCGGCTTCGGACAATCGCTGCGCCTCAGCGCCGTCTACGCGATGCTGCAGGGCGTTGCCGGCGTCGAGAGCGTCACCATCACGGACTTTCGCCGGAGCTCGGATGCCGCCGGGACGTCACCGTCCGACGTCCTCATCGCGTCGACCGAGCTGGCGATGCTGCACGCGCTCTCCATCACCGCCGCGGGAGGGTTCGCCGACCAATGAGCCGCAACGACACGCGCGACTTCGCTCTTCGTCTCTACGACCGGATCCCGTCGCAGTACCGCGTCTACGACGACGCGCAGCGTCTGCCGTCCGATCTTCCGGACGAGCATCGCGGTCCGCTGTTCGCGCTCATCACCGTCATCGCGGAGCAGGTCGCGAACGTGCGCGCGAACCTCGATCAGTTGTGGGACGACTACTTCATCGAGACCTGCGCCGACTGGGTCGTCCCGTACCTCGGCGCGCTCGTCGGCACGAACCTCGTGCAGGTTCCGATCGGACGCAGCAACCGCCTCGAAGTGCGCGACACCGTTCGCTGGCGGCGCAGTCGCGGCACGATGCGCATGCTGCAGGAAGTCGTCGCGGCCACGACGGGCTGGCCATGCGAGGCGACGGAGTTCTTCCAGCATTTGATCTGGTCACAGAACATGAATCACCGGCGTCTTCGCGACACGCTGACGCCCGATCTCCGCGACATTCATCCGCTCGGCCTCCTTGGACGCGCGAGCGATCCATTCTCACACTCGGCCGATTTTCGTCCGGCATCCGATCTCGAGCAGCCGCGCATCGGCGGTCCTCTCACGTCGCCCGGAATCGCGGCGTGGGGAACGCCCGGCCGCTACGAGATTCCGAACCTCGGATTCTTCGTGCGCCGCCTGCAGGCGTTTGCTCTGCGCGGCGTCACCCCGGCGAGCGCGCTGCCGGGAATCGTGGCGCCCGACAACGGCACGTTCACGTTCGATCCGCTCTTTCGCGACGTGCCGCTGTTCGAGGAAGCGACCGCGGCACCGATCACGCGCGTCGCATTCGATGAAGACGCATGGCGCACGTTCGGACGCGACATCGCCGTGCGGTGGCGCGGGTTGCTCGTCGCCGCGGACGCGGAACCGCGCGTCAGTACGTCCGCGTCGACGCACCCGTTCACATTCGGCGGCCGGACCAACATCTCGCTGCGCGCGACGGATGGCCTCCGTCTGCTCGAGCCGCGCGACTTCCAACTCGGCGGCGGGCATTTCGTGCTGACTGCCGAGTGGAACGGTGCGGCTATCGGGATGCTCAGCACTCTCTACGCCGCCGCGCGCCGCGTCGAGGCGTATCAGCCGGGCGCCGTTGCGGCCGGCGCCGGCGCGCTTGCGATCACGGTGGAAGCGGGACCGGGAACCTCATGGCCCGCGGCGGTTCCGCTCGCGCCTTCGCAGGAGTCGCGGTTCCCGGGCGCCGTCGTTGCGATCGCGGCGCAGCCCGACGGCGCGCTTCGCGACACCGACGCTCTCTACGTCTATTTACCGTCGCGCGTCCTGCGTCCGGGAGAAAAGCAAACGTACTTCGTCGCCGCCGACGGCAGCACGTACACCGACGCCGCACTCGGCGCAACGGCGCTCGCGCGCGGATCGGAAGGCAACGTTCAGCCGTCGCGCACGACCACCGCGAGCGTCGTTCCGGCCGCGGGATTCATGCAGCTCGACCGCAAGTCGCACGGCCTCGTGATTCCCGATCCGGCTCGTCTCAATGGCGTCGACGCGGTCATCAACGTCACGCTCTTCACCGGCGCGTTCCAGACCATGGGCGGCATCGCCACGATCGTGCAAGCCGCCGCCGATCATCCGAAGCTCGACGCGCCCGAACCGTGGCCGGCATTCACGTATGCGCCGAGCAAGCTGGCGGTCACGAACGCGGATCCGCTTTCCGGTCTTCTCGCCGTGAACGTTCGTCTTCTGAACGCGACCACGCGCATGCCGCCGGTCGAGATCGCGATCGCCAATCGGCGCGGCGAGGCGTTGCTGATCTACCTGCCCGCGCTCGACGCACCTCCGGCGGATGGTGTCGATCTGTTCGTCGCGGAGGACGGCGCGACGTTCTTCGCACCCGCGGACGAAGCCGGGCAACGCGCGGTGCTCGGCGCGCAGACGCTCGCCGGCCTCACCATCGCGCGCGAGAGCGCCGGGCAGGTCGTGCCGATATCAGGCGCATGGCCGCTGCTGCAGCGGCGCCCAGTTGCCGCGAACCTCTGCTCGTTCGCACGCCAGGCGCTGCTGCATCACGGCGAGCTCGGAATCGATCCGGAGCTCGGCCGCTGGGCGCTTCCTCCCAACGATCCACTCATCGGCGCGGGCGGTTTCACCGTCGACTACGTCGAGACCTTTGCCGGTCCGATCGGCGCGCGCACGTTCGACCGCGGGCTCGAGCACGATCGCGCGGCAACGCGCATCGTCTCGCGCAGCGGCGATGCCGCCGTTGCGTTGCCCGTGCATGCGAGCATCGCGGACGCAGTCGCCGCGGCCGCGGATGGAGAAGTCATCGAAATCTCCGACAGCGCGACCTACACAGAATCCGCGACGATCGACGTGCTCCGCTCCGTCATCCTCCGCGCCGCCGAGCGTCAGCGTCCATGCCTTGCGTTCTACGACGGTGCGGGTGTGCCGCTCGCGGCGAGTCTGCATGTCGCAAATCCGATCGACGAGCTCGAATGCAACGGATTGCTCGTGAGCGGCGGTCCGATCACCGCGGACGCGAAGACGAAGTCGCTCTCGATTCTGGCGTGCACGCTCGATCCGCTTCCGCGCGAGCTCTCGCTCCTCGTCGACGACGCGGATGCGGAGCCCGCGGCCGCGATTCTCGTCTGCCGGAGCATCACCGGCGCGCTGCGCATCGGCCCGGCGCCCTCGCTCACAATCGCCGACTCGATCGTCGACCGGCAGCGCGAGCTCGCGATCGCAGGATTGCCACTCGACGCGAACGACGCGATCACGCCGCGTGCTGCGGCCGCCGCGGGAAACGTCCAGCTCGAGCGCGTGACGCTTCTCGGCCGTCTTCGCTGCGACCTGCTGAGCGCCAGCGAATGCATTCTCGACGAAGTCGCGGTGGTCGACGACCAGCAACTCGGATGCATTCGGTATAGCCGCTACGAAGTCGGTCCGGCAGCCGACCTCTCGATTCTCCCTCGCCGCTTCGAATGCATTCCGGACGAGGCGACCGCACGTGCCACACCTGCGCGTCTTCGTCCCGTGCCACCGATCTTCAACTCGCGCCGCTCCGACCGCTGCGACTACGCGCAGCTCGCTTTTGCTTCCGCGCGCGCGATCGAGGCCGCCAGCGAGGAGCGCTCGGAGATCGGCGCGTTCGCGCGCGTCCGGAATCCGATCCGCCTCGCCAACGCCCGCACCAAGCTCGGCGAGTTCATGCCGGCTGGACTGCGAGCCGTGTTCATCGCCGAAACCTAGGGAGGACGCATGTCGCGCGCTGATTTCTCGACACTCCGCTTCAATCTCATGAAGCACTACCGGAATGTCCTCTCGCAGCAGGGGAGGGTGTGGCTCGACTCCGACTGGAACGAGGAATCGGAAACACGCGCGTGGCAGGATGAGGAGCGCTCGCTCGATCTCATCGGTCGCTGCGGCGTGCCCGCTCCGTACACGGCATTCCGGATCAGCAGACCGGCGACGAACTCCGTGGACTTTCGCATCGGCGGCGGCGCGCTGAGCGACGGCGATTTCTACGTGGACGGCATTCTCTGCCGCAACGAAAATCCGACGACCTATCTCACGCAGCCGGATCTCCCGGTCGCGCCGCGGCTCGAGGTGATGCCCGATGGTTCGCCCACCTTCGCGCTCGCATATCTCGAAGTGTGGGAGCGCCTGATCACGAATCTCGAGGACGACACGATCCGCGAGGTCGCACTGGGCGGCCCCGACACCGCGGTTCGCTCGAAGACGATCGCGCAGGTGCGGTTTCTCAAACTCGATGGCGCGATGAGTTGTGCGGACGCGGCCTCCCTCCTGCCATCGCCCCTCGGACACGGCACGCTGACGACGCTTCAGTCGCCGCAGCCTCCCGATCCGGCCGACATCTGCCGCCTGCCGCAGGAGGTCACGTTCACCGGCCGCGAGAACCGTCTCTATCGTGTCGAGATTCACGAGCAGGGCGACACGATCGGCGGCGCCGGCGCCATGACGCGGTTCTCGATCGCGCTCGGACGCGATGCCGCCGCGGGCGCGCTGTCGCTCGTCCTCGGCACCGCGCTCACGCCGCTCAGCGCCGCCCGTCTCCGCGACGGTGGAACGGTGACGCTCACCGACGATGCCGGTCGCCGCGAAAACATCTTCGTGACCGGTGTCGACAACGACAGCGTCACGCTTCGTTTTTCGAGACCCCTGCGCAATGCCTTCACCACGGCGGCACATACATCCGTCAGCGGAGGTCTGGCGCGCTTCAAGTGGTCGGCGTCGAACGGAGCGTTCGCCGTCGGCGTGAAAGACGTCTCCGCCGATCGCACGAAGCTCACGCTCACTTCCCTTGGCCGCGACGCCGCGACCGCGCTGCGCGATGGCGATCTCGTGGAGATCAGCGACGACGCGAGCGAGCTCGGAATCGGACGCGGACATCTCACGCACCTCGACGGCGATCCGAACCCCGACGAGCTGACCGTCGTACTCGAGGAGCCGCTGCCCGCGTCGACGTTCGACCTGCAGCGCCATATGACGCTCCGTCGATGGGACGGCGAAGGGTTCGCCGCGACTGCCTTCGACGAGATCGCCACGCCATGGATGAACCTCGGCGACGGCGTGCACATTCAGTTCGGTGGCTACGACCTGCGCGTCGCGGAGTACTGGCAGTTCACGACGCGCGTCACTGGCGGGACCGTCGAGCATCTCGCCGACGCGCGGCCGCGTGGCATCGTGCGGCATCGCTGTCCGCTCGCGCTCGTGAAGTGGGGACTGATCTCCATCCGCCGCGATCCGAATGATCCGATTCCCGACGACGATCACTCGGAAGACCTTCGCATCGCTCCGCTTCGCGAGGGCACTCTCATCTCGCCGCCGCAGCTCATCCGATTCGGGGCAGTGCTTTCCGATTGCCGCCCGCGAATCCCGCTCCTCACGCGGATGATCCAGTTGCATTACGTCGGCGGCGACGGCCAGGAATGCATGGCCGGCGAACAGCTCAAGCGGCCGATTCAGGTCGGCATCACGAATGGTCCCTTCGCGATGCCGGGAATGACCGTGCGGTTCTCTTCAACCCATCCGTCCGGCGTCCTGACGGGCGGTGGCTCGACTGGACAATTCGTCGACGTCGTCACGGATAGCGCCGGGGAGGCGGGTTGCCTCTGGACACCTCCTCCGATTGCGGACACGCACACCGTGATGGCGACGCTCGTACTCACGCCGGAAGACGCGATCCTCTGCGAGCCGCTGCGCGTCGTCTTCAATGCGAAGGTCGACGAGCCGCCGGTGATCGAGCCGGTCATGGTCGTGACGAAGGTCACCGATAAAGGTGAGCGGCCGATCGAGAACGATCAGGATCTCGAGTACAACCGCTTCATCTCGGGCATCAAGATCGTCCTCGATCACATGCCGGAGCGCGATTCGATTCAGCGCCCGACGGTCTTCGTCTCGATCGAAGTTCCCGAACGAGACAGCGACTTCGATCTCGGCTTCTACACGCTTCTCCTCCGCGGCGAGCTGAAGACGGACAGCCAGACGGTGATGTGGGTCCCCGATGCTCGCGTGAGACGGAGTCTCGCCATTTATCTGGCGAACCTGAAGGAGGAGCGTTATCTCGTTCGCCTCACGATGCTCGGAAACTTCATCTGGGCGACGGACGATGTGCCCCGCTACCTCGATGGCGATTCCTTCGCGGAGCCGCAGGCGTCTCCGATCGTGTTGCATTTGCCGAGCGGCGATACGCGTCGCGGCGGCGATTTCCGGATGTGGTTCTGGCTGACGCCTCCGCGACGGCGCCGGAAGCTGGTGTTCAACGGCGTCAATGCGCAGATCGCGGCGGGCGTGAGCCTGGTTGTGCACCGTGCCGAGCTCGAACAGGCGGCCGGTCCGGATTACACCGTCGATCTCAGCGCGCGTTTCAATCTCGCGGAAGGGATGCGTCTCCTCGGAAGTGCCACGGTCGGGCTGCAGTTGCCGCTGTTGACGACACCCGATCTCGAGCGCGCCGCGAGCGCCATCGCGTCGGACCTGAATGCGGCGAGGGTATTCGTGAACCCAACGTTCCTCACGGTCGAAAAGATCGTCTCGACCATCCTATCGACGCGGGACGCGCGCTTTTTCATCCTTCTGCCCGATGACGAATACGACCGCATTCGAACGCAACTGCCCGAGGCGATTCGCGACGCCATCGTCGAGATGTAGCGATGACTCGGACCGTCGTCATCGGCGTGCGCAGTGAAGAGTGGCCGTCGCGTTTGCCGGCCACTCTCGCGAGCATTGCCGCGAATACGGCCGAGGCGCACGAGATCGTCGTGCTGTCCGATGCGAATGGAGCCGCGTGTCTCAATCGGCTGTTCAAGACCACAGCAGCGCCGATCGCCGTCTTGCTCGAAAGCGGCGCGCTCGTCGCGCCGCGCTGGCTCGAACATCTGCTCAATGCGCTGCGCCAGCCGGGCGCGGGACTGGCCGGGCCTTCGACGAATCGCGGCTGGAACGAGCAGGCGGTGTTCGCGGATGCCGGCGCATCGCAGAACGAGCTGCGACGCGTCTCGTCGGATGCGCAGCGCCGCTTCGGCTCGACCCGGCGCACTCTCGCTCCGCTCTACAGCCTCGGCGACTTCTGTTACGCGGTGAAGCGCGAAGTGTTCGATGCGATCGGCGACGCGGACGAAGGCTACGACGGCGGTCCGTGCTGGGAGATGGATTACAACATCCGCGCCGCGCGCCGCGGCTTCGACGGACTCTGGGCGGGCGCTTCGTTCGTGTGGCGCGCGCCGCTCAGCAGCGGACGAGCCGCACGAGAGGCCGCGTCGTTCGAGGCAAGCCGGCATCGGTATCAGGACAAGTTCTGCGGCGCGCGGCTGCGCGGCGAGAGCACCCGCTATCGAACGCACTGCCGCGGTGACGACTGCCCGAACTTCGCGCCGCATGCGACTTGCGGCAACGAGGCGCTGCCGCTCGTCACCTGCATCATGCCGACGTTCGACCGCCGCGCGTTCGTCCCCGATGCGATCCGCGGTTTTCTCGCACAGGACTATCCGCGCCGCGAACTGATCGTCGTCGACGACGGCCTCGATCCCGTCGCGAATCTCATTCCGAACGACCCGCGTGTCTCGTACATCCGCGTCTATTCGAAAATGACGATCGGCGCGAAACGCAATCTGGCGTGCGAGAAAGCGAGCGGCTCGCTGATCGCGCACTGGGATGACGATGACTGGTATCCCGCCTCGCGTTTGCGTGTGCAAGTCGATGCGCTTCGTGAGCGCGGAGCGGACATTTGCGGCACGAGCGCGCTTTTCTTCCACGAGCGTGACAGCGGCCGCGCCTGGGTCTATCGGTATCGCGGCACGCTCACGCCGTGGGTCGCGGGCGCGACGCTCATGTATCGCCGCGCCTTCTGGTCCGCGCACCGGTTCGCGGACCTCAGTGTCGGAGAAGACGCGCAGTTTCTCTGGAGCGATCGCAACGCAACGGTCGTCGATCTCGCGAATCCGTCGCTCTGCGTCGCGTCCATTCATCCGGGCAATAGCAGCCGGCGCGATGTCACGGGCGAATGCTGGTCTCCGGAAAGCGCGGCGCATGTCCGCGCGGTGATCCGCGCCGGCACGCCGCGGCCGCGCGTCTCGTGCGTGATGCCGACGTACAACCGCAGGCCGTTCATCGGTCTCGCGCTCGAGGCCTTCCGCCGCCAGACGTATGACCACCGCGAGTTGATCGTCGTCGATGACGGCGAGGATCGCATCGAGGATCTCGTACGCAATCAGCCGGACGTGCGTTACGTGCGGATGCCGTCGCGCGCGTCGATCGGCGCGAAACGAAATCGCGGAGTGGCCGAGGCGAGCGGAGAGATCGTGGCGCTGTGGGATGACGATGATTGGTACGGTCCGGAGCGTCTCGAGAAGCAGGTCGCGCCGATTCTGTCCGGCGCGGCGGAACTGACCGGACTGGAAGATCGGTTCGTCCTCGAGCTGCCGCGGCGCCGCTGGTGGACGATCGGAAAAGACCTTCACCGGAGCATGTTCGCCGGCAACGTCACGGGCGGCACCGTGGTCTTTCTTCGCTCCGTCTGGACTTCGGGAGTGCGCTTTCCGGAAGTCAGTCTCGCGGAAGACGCGGCATTTCTGCGCGAGGCGGTGCGGCGCGGGCTGCGTCTTGCGCGCATCGATGAAGACGGCTTGTTCGTTTACATGCGCCACGGCGCGAACACGTGGGCTTTCGACGCCGGCACGTTCCTCGATCCACGCGGATGGCGCGAGGCGGCGGCGCCATCCGCGTTTCCGCCGCAGTCGCTGGACGCGTACGCCGCCGCCGCCAGTGCACAAGCGAGGAGGCCTCTTTGATGACCGCCTCGCTGCCGCTCGTCTCCTGTCTGCTTCCGACGCGAAACCGGCCGGAGTTTCTCGCGCAGGCGCTCCGCTGTTATGCGCGGCAAACGTATCCGAATCGCGAGTTGCTCGTGCTCGACGGCGGGGAGACCAAGGTCGAGCATCTCTGTTCAGGTCTCGAAGGCGTCCGTTACATCGACGTCACGCCCGATCTCACGTACGGCGCGAGCATGAACGTCGGCGCCCGGAACGCGCGCGGCACGTTGTTGCAGAAGCTGGACGACGACGACTACTACGCTCCGGGATTCGTGGCGCGATCCGTCCAGGCGTTGCTCGCGCATGGCGTCGACGACGTCGTCGTGGGATGGGATTGCTTTCACATCTTCGTGCGAGGGGACAGGCGGCTGCGCTTTTCCGGTCACGGGTGGGCCGCCGACGGAACGCTCGCTCTCGCGCGCTCACTGTGGGAGCGCGCGTGCTTTCGCGAGTCGCCCGGAGAGTTCGAGTCCGTGGTGAAAGACCAGAGCGGCGCAAAGCTCGTCCAGGTCTGTGCGCCCGAGCTCTATGTCCTCGTCCGCCACGGCGCGAACAGTTGGCAGAGTCTGCGTGGAGTCGGAGTCGATGACTATTTTCTGTCTCTGCCGGAGGCGCGCCTGACGATGGACGACGTCATCGATCGCGAAGACGCGGCATTCTACGAAAGCTGGTGACATGAATCGAGCCTATGCACCGCGAAAACGTGATTCGCCATTCAGGCCGGCGGTGCCTGCAGGACGCTCCCCGCTCCCCGCTCGCGCCGATGTAGCACGCCTCGGTCACGATTTCGGCAGAATGAACGTGCTGCAGCGGACGATCCTCGTCGGTGGCAAGGCCTACACGCCCACCACGAAATATCTCGACTGGCTCGATAAGAACTTCGGTCCGGCCATGAAGGAGTTCATCACCGATCTCCACAATGGAGGCAAACCGCCCGAGTTTTCGTTCACGTCGTATGAACAAATGGGTTTCGAAGTGCGTGTGCGTGCAGCGGCGATCCAAGGGATGGAAGACGTTCACAAAGGTTGCTGCGGTTATTATGGCACCGGAGTGCCTCCCTACCTCGACGCGACGTATTGGGACCACATCGGCACCGATGTCAATTTCGAGTTGAAGTCTCCGCTTCCTGCCGGCAAAGCGCCTTCCGATGCCATCGAGGCGATTTTTGCGCCTGGCGCCGGCACGCGCCTCGAGTGCCGTACGATGAGCCATGCCATTGAATACCGCTCGATTCTCAAGGCCGTCGGTCCCGCGAAATTCAATGCGCTGTTCCCTGGAGGCGCGGGGATCAGGATTACCACCAGCAAACCCTATGCGCTCATCACCGGTCTCGATCCCAAGTTCGACATCCTCACAGTCGGCAGCAAGAGCGAGATCCTCCCGGGTGATCGTGTGTATTTCAAGAACTTTCACGATTACACGACGCGAGTCCCCGGCGGTTTCTGGCAGGGTGAGAACGCGGTTTACATGGGCGGCGGAAAATATCGCGGCTTCGGGGTTGCGTCAATGGAGGAGGACAAGCTGAATGCGGAGCTGGTCGAGCGGTACAACAAGGACGGCAGCCCGGAGTTGCACATGACCGTTCCGGATCTCATCGCAGATGGTGGCGGCCTCCAGTTGGAACCTGTGATCCGTCCGCGCATTGCGAACATTGTTCCGTGAGGTCACGCCCTTGATCGATGTCGAAGATCCCGTTCCCATCGACGATGCCACTACACGCGAGCACCGAGTGCAATCGCTGACGAGCCTAGACGCATTCGTCCTCGCCTACGACCACGCAGGGAGGCGAATTCTTCACCAGCAATTCGGCCGTGACAAGAAGCTCATGCGTCAATGGCACTATGACCAGAGCGGAAAACTGGTCAAAGATGTTGCTTACGACAAATCAGGCAACGCGGCGTATTGGTTTGACGTGTCGTATGAAGGAGAAGGGTGGAGCGAGAAGGTCATGTACTCGGCTCCCGCGATTCTCTCCTATCGCATCGTGGCCACACGCGACGGCAATGGCCGGCTGTCCACGGCAGTCTGGTATGACCCCACCGGCAAGATTCTCCGAACGCACCACTACGCCTACGAAAATTGTCTTCTCGTCCATATCGATATGGGAGAGATGGGCGAATGCGTGTGCGACTATGACGCGCGCGGCAACCTCTTACGCCGGTCCATCACGAGCCCCGGAGCGAGTGAGCGCGGGGACGTCACGCAATTCGAATATGACGATCGCGGCCTGCTGATGCGAATGACGCGGATCGCGGAAGCGACGATGTCTTTCGCGTACACCTTTTTCTGAGCGTACTCTTTGCATCGATGTCCCCCGTGCTCGCCTTAAGTCCTCCCGCGCATCGCGACGAACATCAGGCATGGAGTCTCGCTGAGCGCGCCCTCGCGCGACCGGGTCCGCACGGCAAGCATCGTCAAACGTCACATCCCGTCGCTGCTCCCGCGTCTTTCGACAAAAGCGTTTTCGGCACCGCACAGCCTCTCGACGCCGCAACACGTGGCGATTTCGAGGATCGCTTTGGTCATGACTTTCGCGACGTGCGCATTTACGCCGATGCTCGCGCGAACGCTGCCGCGGAGTCTTTGCAAGCGCGCGCGTTCGCACTCGGAAACGACATCGTGTTCGCCGCGGGCGAGTACGCGCCCGCGACTGCCTGCGGGCGGCGGCTTCTCGCACACGAGCTCGCGCACACGACGCAGCCGCACGCCGGCGTCATTCATCGCGAGCCCGGAGTCAACGCCCGCGAAAGCTGGAACGAAGTCGTTCCCGTGGTGAACCTTCCGGTCGCTGAGGAGAAGCACCGTCGCGCGGTCGAGGCGATCGATCGCTTCCTTGGCTCGCGCGAAGGCACCTCGCTGATCAACACTCTGTGGCACCTCGTGCGCGGCCCGCACCGGCGCTTCCGCTCCGCGGTCACGATGACGTTCCTCGATGATCTCAGCCACATCACGTCGCATGCGGAAGGCTTCTTCGAGCCGGACATTCCGGGCGAGCCGGCGTACACGGTGCTGGTCAAGAACAACACGGAGGCTCCGCTGACGG
>DATELS010000558.1:0-4406 GCA_035276365.1 Thermoanaerobaculia bacterium | reverse complement strand
CGCAGAACGACGAGATCGTGGTCATCATCCGCAACATCACGACGCTCAAGCGCGCGGAGGATGAGCTGAAGCGCGGGCTGTCGCTGCTGCAGTCGACGCTCGAGTCGACCGCGGACGGCATCCTCGTCGTGGATGCCGAGGGAACGATCCTGTCGTTCAATCAGCGGTTCGCGCAGATGTGGCGCATCCCGCAGGACATCCTCGACTCGCGCGACGACGACCGCGCGCTCGCGCATGTCGTCGAGCAGCTCGACGATCCGCAGCAGTTCCTCGAGAAAGTGCGCGAGCTCTACTCGACGCCCGCCGCGGAGAGCTTCGACGTGCTGCGGTTCAACGACGATCGCGTGTTCGAGCGCTATTCGATTCCGCAGATGCTCGACGGCGTGCCGGTCGGTCGCGTGTGGAGCTTCCGCGACGTGACGACGCGTCATCGCGCGGAGGAGCGTCTGCTGTACGACGCGATTCACGACGCGCTCACCGGTCTGCCGAACCGCACGCTGTTCATGGATCGTCTCGAGCAGGCCATCCGTCACTCGAAGCGACACCTCGAAGATCACTTCGCATTGCTCTTCGTCGACGTCGATCGCTTCAAGCTCGTCAACGACTCGCTGGGACATCTCGTCGGCGACGAGTTGCTGGTCGCGCTCGCGGATCGCATCCGCAACACGATTCGTCCCGCGGACACGATCGCGCGCCTCGGCGGCGACGAGTTCACGATCCTCCTCGAGACGATCGAGAAGCCCGAGGATGCCGTGATCGCCGCGGAGCGCATCCAAGCCGTCGTCTCGACGCCGTTCAATCTGCGCGGCAAAGAAATCTTCACGACGGTGAGCATCGGCATCGCCGTCAGCGCGCCGCATTACGTGCGCGCGGAGGAGATGCTCCGCGACGCGGACATCGCGATGTATCGCGCGAAGGCCGCGGGCCGCGCGGGACACGAGCGGTTCCATCCCGGCATGCACACGACGGCGCTCGAGCAGTTGCAGCTCGAGAACGATCTGCGCCGCGCGCTGGAGCGCAACGAGATCGTGCTGCATTACCAGCCGATCGTTCGGCTCACCGACTCGAAGATCCTCGGCTTCGAGGCGCTTTTGCTCTGGAATCATCCGCTGCGCGGTTTGATCTTCCCGACCGAGTTCATTCCGGTCGCGGAGGAGACGGGACTGATCGTCCCGATCGGCCGCTGGGTGTTGGAGCAGGCCTGCGCGAACATGCGCCAGTGGCAGACGTCGTTCGCGCGCGAAGACCTCGCGATCAGCGTGAATCTCTCCGGACGCCAGCTCATTCAGCCGTCGTTCGTCGGCGACGTGCAGCGCGTGCTGCGCGAGACGCAACTGCCGCCGCAGACGCTCTGTCTCGAGATCACGGAGACGATGCTGATGGAGAACAGCGCCGCCGCCGCGGAGTCCATCGCCCGCCTCCGCTCCCTCGGCGCGCAGGTTCACATCGACGACTTCGGCACCGGCTACTCGTCGCTGAGCTACCTGCACCGCTTCGCCGTGGACACGCTGAAGATCGACCGGTCGTTCATCAGCCACATCGCGACGGGCGACGAGAGTCTGGAGATCATCCGCACGATCACGACGCTCGCGGAGAATCTGAAGGTGACGGTGATCGCCGAAGGCGTGGAGAACCACGTGCAGCGCACGCAGCTCATCGCCCTCGGCTGCCAGGCCGCGCAGGGGAGCTTCTTCTCGATGCCCGCCGATGAGAGCGTGGTGCGGACGATGATCGGCAGCGGCAGGTTCCCGGGGAATCCCGTGCCGCTGCGCGTGCCGATCCGCACCGCGATGTAGCGCTAGAGCTCCGCGTCGCGAAACGCGCGCGGCACGTCCGACGTGAACGTCATCGTCTCGCCGGTACTCGGGTGCACGAAGCCGAGTGTCTTCGCGTGCAGCGCGAGGCGTCCGAAATCGTCTTCGCGGCCGCGGCCGTACATCGTGTCGCCGACGACGGGATGTCCCGCCTCCGCAAAGTGCACGCGGATCTGATTGCGCCGGCCGGTCTCGAGCGTCACCTCCACGATCGAGTAGCGCTTCCCCGACGCGGTCGTGCGGTAGTGCGTGATCGCCTCCTTGCCATCCGCCGTGCTGCGCACGCGCAGATTCGCATCCTCGGCCAGCAGCGAGCGGAACGTGCCGGACGGCGGTTGCACTTTGCCGTGGACGATTGCGACGTACACGCGCTCGATGTCGTGCGCGGCGAACAGCGTCTGCAGACGATCGCGGATGAACGTGTTCTTCGCGAACACGAGCACACCCGACGTGTCGCGGTCGAGCCGATGCACGTGATGCACCGGCGCGCGGTTGTACGTCGACAGAAACGTCTCCGCCGTTTCGTGCAGCACCTCCGCGCTCGGGACGCTGAGCAGACCTTCCGCCTTGTCGATGACGATCAGGTCCGCGTCCTCGAACAGGATGCGCACGCGCGGATCGATCTTCTCGCTGCGCGACGCGACCTCGACGCGATCCGCATCGTCGATCGCGCGCTTCGCGTTGCGCTCCGGCGCGCCGTTCACGCGCACGCGATCGCTCTGCAGGAGTTGGCGGAGCGTCGTGTTCGAGGAATCGGGGAAGCGCTGTCGCAGCACTTCGAGCAGCGTCACGCCGGCTTGCCCCAGAAGTACCCCTGACCGTATTCGACGCCGAGGGAGCGGACGATCGCGAGCTCGTCGGCGGTCTCGATGCCTTCCGCGACGATCTCGCAACCGAGCGTGCGCGCGATGCGGATGTAGCGCTCGAGATGCTCGCGCCGCTCGGCGTCGCCGTCGATGCCGATCACGCAGCGCTTGTCGAGCTTCATGATGTCCGGCTTCAACACGACGAGACTCTCGAGACAACTGCTGCCGAAGCCGACGTCGTCGATCGCGATGAGAATCCCCGCCGCGCGCAACGCCTGCACGGCGTTGAGGAGGTAGGACGGATCGCCGATGATCTGCTGCTCGCTGATCTCGAGGCAGAACGTGTCGCGCGGCATCGGCTTCGGGAAGAGCTCGAGCAGATGCTCGACCGGAATCGCGAGCAATGTCGTCGGAAAGATGTTGAGGTGGAAGCGCGCGTACGGCGGCAGATGCTCCGCCGCTGCGAGCGACGCGCGCAGACACGCGTGATCGACGAGCGTCAGCACGTTACGCTCGGAGCACATGCGGAAGAAGTTCTCCGGCATCTCGAACGTGCCGTTCGAGTAGCGGCTGAGAAACTCGTAGCCGATCGGGCTGTCGTCGTCGAGTCGGAAGATCGGCTGTTTGAGCGTGAGGATGTGCCGCCCCTTCGCGAGGTTCGAGCACATGTCGGCCTGCACGCGCTGGCGGCGATCGGTGTCGTCGAAGTCGGTCGGTTGAAAGACGACGCGGTTCTTTCCCTCTTTTTTCGCGCGCGAGAGGAGGAGGTGCGCGCGCGCGAGGAGCTGGTCGACCGCGGGCATGTCGCTCGTCATCATCATCGCGGCGATGGATGCGGTGAGCGTGACGGTGCCGGTGCTGTGTTGGATGATCGCGGTGGCGATCGCGAGCCGGACTCGCTCCGCGACGCGCATGACCTCGGGCGCATCGGTCTCGGGGAGGATGAGCATGAACTCGTCGCCTCCGAGGCGGCCGGCGTAGTCGACGGCGCGGACAGAGGAGCGGAGGCGGCGTCCGACTTCCTTCAGCACGACGTCGCCCGCGGCATGACCGACGGTCTCGTTGATGCGCTTGAAGTCATCGAGATCGATGACGAGCACCGCCGCGCCCGCGACGCCGCGGCGGAGATGCTGGACTTCGCGGGAGAGCGCCTGTTGCAGTCCGCGGCGATTGAGCAATTCGGTGAGCGGCTCGATGAGGGTCAGTCGTTCGAGGCTGCGATTCGCGTTCTCGAGCTCTTTCTTGACGCGCGCCATTTCGCGGATGCCGTGATGCCGCTCGACGGCGTAGCGGATGGAGCGCAGCAGCGACTCGGTGTCGATCTCTCCCTTGAGCAGGTAATCCTCGGCGCCCTGATGCAGCGCGCCGGCGGCGAGGGTCTGATCGCCGCGGCCGGTGAGGACGATGACCGGAATCTCATCGACGCATTCTTCGAGACGGTTGAGCGCCTGCAAGTCGGTGGCGTCGGGGAGGCCGAGGTCGAGGAGAACGACGTCGATGGTGTCGGATTCGACGGCATCGCACGCCGCCGCGGCGGTGGTGACGTGCTGAATGGCGAAGCGCGGCTCGTCGGAGGTTTCGAGAAGCGCGCGGAGCGAGAGCGCGGAGCGAACGTCATCTTCGACGATGAGCAGCCGAAGCGGGCGCGCGACGGGATCCGTCGATACGGCGTGCACAAATGTACGGATAGCGCCGCGGAGGCGAGCCGAGCGTGACGGGGATCACGGAGTGAGGAAAGAGGTGGCGGGCTGAACGGGAGCTACCATTGCTTCATGTGGCCACCGTT
>DATELS010000557.1:0-2318 GCA_035276365.1 Thermoanaerobaculia bacterium | reverse complement strand
ATCGAGAAGTGGAAGTAGCGGTGTAGCGCCGGCCGCCTCGGCCGGCGGCTTCCTCAAAGCGCCGACGGCCGAGGGCGGCCGTCGCTACACAGAGTAACGAAGCGCGGGCATAGGTGGCATCCGAGGGATGCTCGCGCGATGATCGGAGACGATACTTTCGCGTATCGGCGTCGGCTGCCGCACCTTTGCAAGGATCACAAGACGTACTTTGTGACTTGGGTGAGCAAAGATCGGCAGGTGCTTGCTACCACCGCTCGAGACATCGCTTTACGCTCGTGCCGTCATGGTCATCAGCTCAAGTACTGGCTGCACTGCGTAGTCGTGATGCCGGATCACGTGCATGTCCTCATCTCGCCATTTGAAGACGTGCTTCTCGCGACTGTCATTGGCGAAATGAAGAGCGCGTCCGCGCATCTCATCAACCGCACTTTGCAGCGGAGCGGCGCCGTATGGCAGGCAGAGTCGTTCGATCGAATTCTTCGATCCGACGAGAAGATCGTTACGACGGCCGCTTACATTCTGCAGAATCCCGTGCGCCGCGGTTTGGTCGCCGATGCTCTCGATTGGCCGTGGTTCTGGAGTGCTTTTGTGTAGCGCCGGCCGCTTCGGCCGGCGGCTTCTTCAAATCCGCCGACGGCCGAGGCGGCCGTCGCTACACTAAAGCTTGAGTTTCGCGCGGAGCTCTTGCGCCTGCGTTTCGAACTGCGCGGCGGCGGCGATGTCGCCGCGTGCGCGGCGGATCGACGACAGGCTCGCGTAGATCATCGCCAGGCCGCGCTGGTCTTCGCGGTTGAGATGATCGCGCGCGGCGAGGCGCTCGCGGATCGCCAGCGCTTCGCGATACGCGCGCTCTGCTTCCGGCCAGCGCTCCGCCTTCGTCTGCGCGCTGCCTTCCGTCTCGTACGCGAACGCGAGGTCGTGTTGCGCCTCGAGGTTCGTCGGATCGGCGGCGGCGAGCTCGCGGAACACCGCGGCCGCGCGTTGCGTCGCCGCGATCGCGCCTTCGAAGTCGCCGAGGGCGACTTGCGCCGTCGCCTTCATCACCAGTTGATCCGTCGCGTTGCGTTTCGCGACCGCGCTCGCCGGCTCCATCGCGCTGCGTTGCTCCAATGCATCGAGCGCTGCGTCGTGATGCGCGAGCGCGCGCGAACGATCCTCGCGCGTGAAATAGCCGCCGAGTCGCTGATGCGCGCGGGCGAGTTGATCGAGCAACTCGCCGCGATGTGGACCGCTCGCCGGCACCGACGCCAGCACGCGCAACGCATTGCCGTAGTCCGCATCGGGGCGCGTTCCGCGCCAGCGCGGATGAATCTGACGCTTCCCGATGTAGCGGCAGTCGCCGATCGCCACCCACGTGCGCGCGAGCGCGAGCCGCTCGTTCACGCCGCCGCCGTGCGTCGCGCGCAATGCGAGCGCCGCCTGATGGTGCTCCATCGCGTCACGCCACTCGAGCAGGCGTTGCTCGACGAAGCCGATGCGATCGTGCGCATCCGCCGCGAGCAGCGGCGCGTCGAGCGGATCGACGATCTTCAGCGCCTTGCGGTAACTCGCCAGCGCGCCCGAGGTGTCGCCGAGGTTTGCCTGGTAGGGGAGACCTTGCACGTCGCCGATCTTCAGGTACGCGCGCGCGAGCTCCGTCTGCAGGTCCGCGTCGTCCGACGCCTCCGCCGCGAGTCCGTCGAGATACATCAGCGCGCGACGCACGAGCAGCGCGCGCGCCTGCGTCGAGCCGGGGAGCGGCGCGATCGCGTCGTGCATCTCGAACACGAACGAGCCCGCGAGCGCGCGCACCTGCGCGAAGCGATGCTCCGCGATGCGCTTCTGCTGCAGCGTCACGCCGAGTGCGATCGCGAGCACGGCCACCATCGCGATGGACGCGAACACCGCCACGCGATTGCGTCGCACGAACTTCGACGTGCGATAGACCAGCGTCGACGGGCGCGCCGCGACGGGATGTCCTTCGAGATGCCGGCGCACGTCGGCGGCGAATTGCTCGACCGATCCGTAGCGCCGCGACGGATCCACCTGCAGCGCCATCAGCAGAATGTTCTCGAGGTCGCCGCGCAGTGCGGGTGCGTACGTGCTGGGAGGCACCGGCTCCGACTCCGGCGTGCGGTCCGCTGCGAACGGCTTCTGATCCGCGAGCAGTCGATATAGCAGCACGCCGAGCGAGAACACATCGCTCGCCGTCGTCACGTTCTCGCCGCGCAGTTGCTCCGGACTCGCGTAGTCCGGCGTCATGATGCGCGTCACCGTCGCATCCGTCGTGTCGTGCGAGATCAGCTTCGCGATGCCGAAGTCGAGCAGCTTCGGCACGC
>DATELS010000556.1:0-2998 GCA_035276365.1 Thermoanaerobaculia bacterium | reverse complement strand
GCCGAAGGGCATCGTCGCCGCGGGGCTCACGCTCTACGTGGCCGACACAAAGAACAACGCCATCCGCAAGATCGCGGACGGACAAGTCACGACAGTCCTCTCGTTCCCGCGCACGGGCGACGACGACGATCCGGATGATGGCCTCGACGGCAAGCCGGGCGTGCTCAATCGCCCGAGCGGCATCGGTATCGATGAAGCGGGGAACCTGATCGTCTCCGACTCGGAGAATGACTTCATCCGCAAGATCAAACTGAGCACGACGCCGGCGACGATGATCACGATCGCGGGCACGGGCAAGAACGGACAGGTCGACGGCGACGGCGCGATCGCGCAGTTCAAGGACCCGATCGGCCTGAGCGTCGCGGGCGCGGTGTACGTCGCGGACGAAGACAACGACGCGGTGCGCCGTCTTTGCGCGGAAGTGCGCGCGACGGGTCTCTTCAGCCTCACCGGCGCGGTCACGGCGGGAACCGAAGTGCGCATTCTCGGCACCGGCTTCGTCCCGGGCGGCACGACGGTGAAGCTCGGCGACACGATTGCTACGGACGTGACGTGGATCAGCGCGAGCGAGCTCGCAGTCAAACTCCCGAACACGATCGCGGGCGGCAGCATCGCCGTGACGATCAGCTCCTGCGGCGGCACGACCTCTCCGGTGAGCTTCGTCGTCGACAACACGGCGCCGGTGCTCACGATCACGAACGGCGGCGCGCCGCTCGTCACCGGTTCTCTCTTCAAAGTGAACGTGACTCCGGTGCTGACCGCGACGGATGACTCCGATCCTTCGCCGCGCGTCACCGCCACGCTGAACAACTCCGCATTCACGAGCAACACCGCGGTCACCGCGGACGGCGTGTACACGCTGGTCGCGTACGCGGAAGACGCGGCGGGCAACCGCAGTGCGACGCAGACGGTCGTCTTCACGATCGACAAGACCGCGCCGCTCGTGCAGATCATCGAGCGCGGAGTCGCGTTCACCGGTGGTCTGTACAACCGTCCCGTCGAGATCGACGCGAAGATCACCGACCTCACCGCCACCACGTACGTCGCCACGATCGACGGCCAGCCCTACACGCTGAAGCAGCCGTTCGGCGATCAGGGTCAGCACACGTTCACGATCAAGGTGACGGACGCTCTCGGTTGGGAGACTCCCGCCGGTCCGATCACGTTCACCATCGACATCACCGGTCCGGCGCTCACTGTCACTTCGCACACCGAAGGACAAGTGGTCACCGGCAAGGACGTGGTGATCGTTGGTGAGTCCGACGACGCGACCAGCGTGAAGGTCAACGGCACCAATGCGCCCATTGACGCGACGACGAAGACGTACTCGTTGCCGCTCACGCTCCTCGAAGGGGAGAACACGATCAAGGTCACGGGCGTCGACGCGGCCGGCAACCCCGGCACGTTCACGCGCAAGATCGTCCTCGACACGCGCGCGCCGCAGCTCACGATCGCCGTACCCGCATCGTGCACGAAGAGCGACACGCTCGAGCTGCACGGCACCGTCGACGATCCGCATCTCGACAAGGTGACGGTGAAGCTCGGTGACGTCGTCACCAACGCCACGGTGACCGCCAAGAACTGGACGGTCACTCTCAACCTCGGCGTCGAAGGCCGCAAGTCGATCCTCGTCGAGGCGACGGACACGGTCGGCCACAAGTCGACCGAGCAGGCCACACTCACGCTCGACAAGACGCAGCCGGCGATCGAGATCACCGAGGGCGGAGCTCCGTTCACGGCGACGCTCGTCAATCGCACGGTGACGCCGTTCGTGCGCGCAACCGACGCCGACGCGAACACCACGGTGACCGCGACGCTCGATGGCAACGCCTTCACGAGCGGCACTGCCATCGCGAGCGAAGGCGCGCACAAGTTGAAGGTGACGGCGAAAGACTGCGCGGGCAACGAGTTCTCGCGCGAGCTCTCGTTCACGATCGATCTGACCGCACCGCGCTTCCTGAGCTTCACGCCGGCGAGCGGCTCGAAGGTCACGGATGTCCCGGTCTCGCTGAGTGGCACGACCGACGCCGATGCAGTCGAAGTGCGCCTCGTGGGCAAAGGCGTGACGACGAGCGTCGTGAACGGCACGTTCACGCTCGACGCCGGCTTCGCGAACGGCGTCAATGATCTGACGCTCGATCTCGTCGATCGTGCCGGCAACATCGGCCACATCTCCTACACGCTGGGCATCAAGACCTCAAAGCCGCTCGTCGATATCGTCGAAGGCGGCGCCTCGCTCGTCGACGGCACGGTCTTCACGCGCAACGCGAAGCCCGAGGTGCGCGTGTTCGAGACGAACGTCTCGGCGACGGCGACGCTCGACGGCGCACCGTTCACTTCAGGGACTGAGGTGAGCGCAACCGGCCCGCACACGATTGTGGCCACGGCCACCGACAGCGTGTTCAACACGACGAACTCCGTCACGCGTCACTTCACGATCGATCGCACCGGCCCGCAGGTCGCGATCGTCTCGCCCGCGAACGGCGCGGCATTCGAAGTCGATCGCACCGACGTCCGCGTGACCGCGGGCGACGCGGTGAACGTCTCCGTCAACGGCGTGACCGCGGCGAAGCAAGTGGACAACTCGTGGCTGGCGACGAACGTGGTTCTCGACTTCGGCGAGACCGTCATCGCCGCGATCGGATACGACGCCGCGGGCAACAGCGGCAACGCGAACATCACCGTCACGCGCGGCGGCGCAGGTCCCGCGCTCGTGCTGACGTTCCCGCCCGACAACTACGTGACGAACCGTCCCAAGCTCGATGTCAGCGGCCGCGTGCTGCGCCCGTCGTCGAGCGTCGCCGTCACCGTGCCTCCCGCCGCCGCGGCCAATGTCGCCACGGATCCGGCGGGCACGTTCCGCCTGACCGGCGCGACGCTCGCGGAAGGGGAGGCCCTCATCACCGCCACCGCCACGGAAGGCGGCAAGTCAACGAGCGTCACGGCGAGAGTGATCGCCGACTTTACGCCGCCGACGGTGCGCATCCTCGAGTCGAAC
>DATELS010000555.1:0-5540 GCA_035276365.1 Thermoanaerobaculia bacterium | reverse complement strand
GATCATCGACGTCGAGTCGGGTATTCAGTGGCCGGCGCTCGTCGCGGCGCTCGCGAAGTCGAAGTGGGCGATCCGGCAGAAGCAGACCGGCGCCGATCGCCTGTCCATCGGCGGCGCGCTCGCGGCGAACGTGCACGGACGCGGACTGCGCATGAAGCCGTTCATCGACGACGTCGAGTCGTTCGTGCTCATCGACGCGAACGGCGAGGCGATCGAGTGCAGCCGCACGAAGAATCGCGAGCTCTTCACGCACGTCATCGGCGGCTACGGCCTGTTCGGCGTCGTCGCGTCCGTCAAGCTGCGTCTCGATCCGCGTCGCAAGGTGCGGCGCATCGTCGAGATCGAAATGATCGAGAACCTCATGCGCCGCTTCGACGAGCGTATCGCCGCCGGCTTTCTGTACGGCGACTTCCAGTTCTCGATCAACAACGCGTCGGAGAACTTTCTCCGCAAGGGCGTCTTCTCCTGCTATCAGCCGGTCGATGACGATGCGCCGATTCCGCCGCAGGCGGAGCTCAAACCGGAAGACTGGATGCGCCTTTTGTTTCTCGCGCATGCGGACAAGGAGCAGGCCTTCGAGCGCTACTCCGCGTACTACCTGTCGACCAATGGGCAACTGTATTGGTCGGACGAGCATCAGCTCAGCTTCTATCCCGACGATTATCACCGGTCGCTCGATCCGTTCCTCAACACCGCGCGGGCGACGGAGATGATCACGGAGCTGTACGTGCCGCGCGCGAAGCTCGCGGACTTCATGCTCGCCGCGGCGGAGGAACTTCGCACGCGCAAGACGAGCGTGATCTACGGAACGGTGCGCCTCATCGAGCGCGATGATGAGAGCTTCCTCGCGTGGGCGAAAGAGCCGTACGCGTGCGTGATCTTCAACCTGCACACGGAGCACAGCGACGCGGGCCTGGAGCGCGCGGCGGATGCGTTCCGCGCGCTCATCGATCTCGCCGAGGCGCGGGGCGGAAGCTACTACCTCACGTATCACCGCTGGGCGCGGCGGGAGCAGGTCGAGCGCGCGTATCCGCAGTTTCGCGCGTTCCTCGACGCGAAGAAGACGCACGATCCGCACGAGCGTTTTCAGAGCGAGTGGTACCGGCACTACAAAGAGATGTTCGGCGTATGAACGTCGCCGAGCCGATGACGCTCGCCACCGACTACCTCATCTGCGTCATCGCCATCGTCTTCGGCGTGCGGCTGTGGCGCGTCTTTCGTCCGTGGTCGCTCGCGTTCTTCTTCACCGCGGCCGGCTCGCTGTTCGGCGGCACGTTTCACGGCTTCGGCGGCTTCGCGATGTGGAAGGCCACCATCTTCTCCATCGCGCTGGCGAGCTTCTTCCTGCTCTCCGGTTGCGGGCGCGTGCTCACGTCGATCGGCATCGTCAAGCTCGTCGCGACGATGAGCTGGATGATCGCGCACGACGACTTCCAGTGGGTGATCCTCGACTACGGCATCTCGCTGCTGCTCGTCGGCATCTGGATCCGCGTGCGTCCGCGCAGCGCGCCGTGGGTGTGGGGCAGCATCGCCGTCTCCGTCCTCGCCGCCCTCGTGCAACACCTCGGCTTCTCGCCGCATCCGCACTTCAACCACAACGACCTGTATCACGTGATTCAGATCGTCGCGTTGTGGCTGCTCTATCGCGGCGGTCTGCTCATGACGTCATCGACAGACCGACCGACGATCCCACCCACGTGAACTGCTTGTTGAAGTCGACGCCGAGCATCTTGCCGCGCGAGAGGCGAATCAGGTTCTGCGCGAGGATCGGCTTCGGCTCGTCGTCGGGACGCAGGAACATCATGCGGATCTCGACCTTCACGCCGCCGCCATCCGCGGCGACGAGCGCCGGCTCGTACTCGATCTTCTCCTGCAGGCACCACGCGTGGCGCTCGTTCTCCGGAATCGCGTCGATGTCGGCGCGCGTCGGATCGACGTTCACGCCGCCGCCCGCGAACGAGAAGAGCGGCTTGAGCACGTAGCGCGATAGATCGTCCGGGATGTGCTCGAGCTCCGAGACGAACCTCGCGCGCGGCACGGACTCGTGTTTGAGAAACGGGAGCGAGTACTTCGACCACACCCAGTACCAGTTCGGATGCGGCGACCACTCGACGTCGAGATCATCGCGATAGTCGAACGGCAGCTCGACGCCTTTGTTGATCAGCTCATCGAACACGACGCGGTTGTAGATGCGCCGCACGCGCGTGTTGCCCTTCGCTGTTTGACGCCAGAGTTGATTGCCGCGCTTCGTGAGCTGCGTCGGATCGACGGCGTCGACGCCGAAGAGGAGCTTCGTGGCCGCGAAGTCGGGATACGTCTTCTGCTTCCGCGGCTCGAGGTCCATCAGGATCACCTCCGCCGGATCCTGCTTGCCGACGATCGTCCGCCGCGCGAGCTCGACGAATGCCTCGCGGTCGTAGCCGGAGAACCAGCACGACCACGCGACGTCGAGGCCGTCCATCTTCGCGAGCGCCTCTTTCCAGACGTCGCGCTGGATGACCTGCAATCCCGTCAGTGAGGGGAAGCCCTGGAGCTCGATGAGCTTCGGGACGAGCTCGCCATTTTCGCGCACAACGGCGAAATCGACCTGCGAGAGATTCGGCAGGCGATCCATCCCGGGGGTGTTCCATCGCTCCGGAATCGCGGCCTTCATGCGCTCGATGAGCGCGGGGTCGGAGAGCTGCTCGACGATCGCGTTGGCGCTCTCCACGGCACGCTGCTTGAACCCATCCGGCAAAAACACAGGCGACTCGGCGAGACGGAACTCGAATGTGGATTCGAGCCGGCGTGACAGCTCGCGCGAATACCACTCGTAGACCTCCGGCGTGAACTGCGCGTTGAAGAGCGAGCGGAAGCGTCGGTCCATCGGTGCTGCGTATCGTAATTCGAGGGACGGAGTCATGAACCAGAAAACGGCAGTGGGGCTGCTCCTTTTTGTCTCGGGACTCTGCGCGCTGGTTTATCAGACGATCTGGATGCGCGAGCTGCGCCTGGTGTTCGGCGCATCGACGCCCGCGAGCGCGGCGGTGCTGGCGATCTTCATGGGTGGCCTCGGCTGGGGCGCCGCCGTCCTCGGCCGCCGCAGCGACGCTCATCCGCGGCCGCTCGCGTTCTACGGCATGCTGGAAAGCGGCGTGGCGTTGAGCGCGGCCGCGTCGCCGTTTCTCATCGACGCCATCCGCGCGATCTACATCGCCACGGGCGGCTCGATGATTTTGCGCCTCGTGCTCAGCGCGGTCGTCCTCGCAGTGCCGACGTTCCTCATGGGCGGCACACTCCCCGCCGCCGCACGCGCGGTCGCGAGCGGCGAAGACGCGAGCCGCAAACGCGTGGCCGTGTTGTACGCGATGAACGCGGCAGGCGCGGTGATCGGCGTGCTGCTCGCGTCGTTCGTGTTGCTGGAACGATTCGGAAATCGCAAGACGCTCTTCGCCGCCGCAGCGCTGAATCTATTGATCGGCGTCATCGCTTGCAGTTCGCGCATCACTCTCTCCCCGCCACGCGGGGAGAAGCCCGTCGCGAGGGGCTCCATCCCCAAGTCCATCCTCCTCGCCGCCGCCCTCTCCGGCCTCGTCTTCCTCCTCATGGAGCTCGTCTGGTATCGCATGCTCTCCCCGATCCTCGGCGGCACGACGTTCATGTTCGCGCTCGTACTCGCGGTCGCGCTGACCGGCATCGGCTTGGGCGGCGCGATCTACGCCATGCGCGGACGCACGGCGCCGGGCGCGGGGGAGCTCGCGATCTCGTTCGCGGCGGAGGCGCTCGCGCTGATCATCCCGTTCGCGCTGGGCGATCGTCTCGCGCTGCTCGCGAACTCACTGCGCGAAGGAGCGACGTTCGGCGCGCAAGTCTTCGCGTGGGCGCTCATCACCTCCATCGTCGTCCTTCCGGCGAGCATCATCTCCGGAATTCAGTTTCCCCTGCTGATCGCGCTGCTCGGGCGCGGACGCGAGGATGTCGGCCGCGACGTCGGCCTCGCCTACGCGTGGAACACCGGCGGCGCGATCGCCGGCTCCCTCCTCGGCGGCTTCGGACTCATCCCGCTCCTCGGCGCCCTCGGCTGCTGGCGCGCGGCAACGGCGGCGTTTCTCGTCATGAGCCTCGCCTTCATCTGGCGCGCGCAACGGACGATGCACGTCCTGACGTCGCTCGCCGTCGCCGGATGCGCGTGTGTGCTGCTGTTCGCGCCCGGACCGACCGCGGTGTGGCGTCACGCCGGCATCGGTGCCGGTCGCGCACCGTCAGGCCTCGGTGCGAATGATCTCGAGGCGTGGACGCAGATGACGCGCCGCACGCTGCTCACGGAGGAAGACGGCCGCGAGAGCAGCATCGCACTCATGAACAACGACGACCTCGGCCTCATCGTCAACGGCAAGTCGGACGGCTCCGCGCGCGCCGACGCGGGCACGCAAGTCATGGCGGGCATGCTCGCGGCGCTACTCCATCCGTCGCCGCGCGCGTCGATGGTCATCGGCCTCGGCACCGGCACGACGGCAGGATGGCTCGCCGACGTGCCGTCGATGCAGCGCGTCGACGTCGCCGACCTCGAGCCGGCGATCGTGCGCATCGCGAGCGAGTACGCGTCCGTGAATCGCGACGCGCTCCATCATCCGAAGGTTCACATCACGGTCGGCGACGGACGCGAGCTGCTCCTGCTGTCGCGGCAGCGCTACGACGTCATCTTCTCCGAGCCGTCGAATCCGTATCGCGCCGGCGTGGCGAGTTTGTACACGCGCGAGTTCTACGAGGCCGCGAAGTCGCGACTTCAGCGCGGCGGCATCTTCGCGCAGTGGGTGCAGATGTATTCGATCGACGCGCGCACCGCGCGCACGATCTACGCGACGCTCTCCTCCGTCTTTCCGAACGTGCAGACGTGGACGACCGGCCCGGGCGACGTCGTGCTGCTCGCGTCGCAGGAGCCGATCGTGTTCGACGTCGACGCGATTCGCGCGCGGCAAATGCGCGAGCCGTTCCGCAGCGCGATTCATCGCGCGTGGCGCGCGGAGACGACGGAAGGACTGCTCGCGCGGTTCGTCGCCGGCGAGAAAGTCGCGCGTTGGTACGCGTCGCAGGCGACGGAGCTCAACACCGACGATCGTCCGGTCATCGAGTTCGGATTCGCGCGCACGTTGGGCGCGGAGTCGTTCGGCATCGCCGACATTCAGAAAGCCGCGCGCGCGATGCACAGCGAGCGTCCGGAAAAAATGCGAGGACGGGTCGACGCGGATGTCCTCGCCGCGAACCAGGCGTCGCTTGTCTATCTCCCGAACAAGGATGCGCGCGCGTCGTTCGCGCAGACGTATGCGAGCGGCGCGTTCGGCAGCGCCGCCGCGGAGTGGAAAGCCGCGCCGTGGCAGCCGGCGAACTCGCGGCAGCTCGCGAGCATCGCGCACGTTCTCGCAGCGGTCGGCGACGAGCATGCGCTCGCATACACGCAGCAACTGCGCGCGTGGCAGCCGATCGAGGCGGATGCGATCGAGGGACTGCTGCGATTCCGTCAGGGACGCGCAACCGAAGCCGCGCCGCTCATCGCGAAGGCG
>DATELS010000554.1:0-6751 GCA_035276365.1 Thermoanaerobaculia bacterium | reverse complement strand
CAGCACGGCGAAGTGCACATCGGCGTCGCCGTCTCGACGGCCGAGGGATTGATCACGCCGGTCATTCGCGACGCGGATCGGAAGAGCGTGACCGACGTTGCCACCGAAGTGCGCGCGCTCGCGGACAAGGCGAAGAATCGCAAGCTCAAGCCCGACGAATACCAGGGCTCCACCTTCACCATCTCCAACCTCGGCGCCTGGGGCATCGAAGAGTTCACCGCGATCATCAATCCGCCGAACGCGGCGATCCTCGCGATCGGCGCGGCGGAGCCGCGCGCGATCGTCGATGCGAACCGCCAAGTGATCGTCCGCGATCGCATGAAAGTCACGATGTCGTGCGATCACCGCATCATCGACGGCGCGGCCGGCGCGGAGTTCCTCAAGACGCTGAGGCAATACATCGAGCAGCCGTTGCGGTTAGTTGTCTGAGGGAACTGCTACACTAGCGGCCTCCCCGAATGCCGAGCACCCAAGAGCTCCTCATTCTCGTCGTCGCCATCTTCGCGCTGTGGTTCGTGCTGAAGCTGGCGAAGCTCGCGATCCGAGCGATCTTCTTCATCCTCACGATCGCGATCCTGGCTGGAGTGCTCTGGTACGTATTCGTGAGGTGAACCTTTGAGCGATCGCAAATACAGACATCGTGGGTATCAGGACAGCGGAGGCTACGGCAACTCGTCGTCCGGCGGAGGACAGAGTCAGCGCCCGTCCGGTCCGCCTCCGGAGTTCCGCAGTCCTCGGATGGAAGGCGCGCCGCGCGGACGCACGGCGGGCGGCTTCGGCCCCGAGGCGTTCAAGTGCAACCGGTGCGGCGAGCTGCGTCACAACCTCGGCGAGCTGACCTTCGAAGATCTATGCGTCAAGTGCGGCGCCGATCTCCACACCTGCGGCAACTGCCGCTTCTTCGACACGACCACGTTGTGGGAGTGCCGCGAGAACATCCCCGCACGCGTCTCGGGCAAGCACGCGAAGAATCAGTGCACGTTCTTCCAGCCGAAGATCGTCCGCGACCTCGCCGCCGACAAGCGCCAGCAGTTGCAGACGCCGGATGAGGCACGGAAGGCGTTCGACGCCTTGTTCAAGAAATAGTGGCTGGTGATTGGTGGCTAGTTCCTTGCGGTGCGTGGCGTCGCGAGCGCAGCACCGCAGACAACCAGCAACCTTCAACTAGCAACATGATCCTTCGACTCCTCCTCGCGGCCGCGTCCGGCGTCCTGTTCGCCGCCTCGTTTCCCACGTACACGATCGGCTGGCTCGCGTTCGTCGCGTTCGTGCCGCTGCTCGTCGCGATCGCGCGCGCGAACAGCACGCGCGAAGCGTTCCTCCTCGGCTGGCTCTGGCAAACCATCGCGTGGCTGATGATGGTGCCGTGGGTTGTGCGCGTGATGTCGCACTACGGCGGACTGCCGTACGTGACCGGCGTCCTCATCTTCATCGCCATGTCGCTCTACCTCGGCCTCTACGGCGCGGCCTTCGCCTGGATCGTGAAGCGCCTCCGCCTCGGCATCGCGTTTCTGCCGTGGCTCCTCGTGCCGCTCGCGTGGGCGGGGATCGAATACGCGCGGACGTATCTGTTCAGCGGCTTTCCGTGGAATCTGCTGGCGACGTCGATCGTCGACTACGCGAGTCTCATCCAAATCGATCGCGCCATCGGTCCGTACTTCACCGGCGCGCTGATCGTGTTTCCCGCCGTCGTCGCGGCGTGGTGGATCACGCAGCGTCCCGCGTCGATCGCGCGCGTGCTCGTCGTCGGCTCGCTCGGCATTCTGCTGATGGTGTGGTGGGGGACGGGACTCGTCGCATCGAAGCTCATCGCGCGTCCGACGTCCTCCGCGACGCTCACCGCCGCGCTGTTGCAGCCGAACATCTCGCAGGAGATGCGCTGGGACTCCGCGAACGTGATCCAGATCTACGGCCGGATGATGGATATGACGCGCATCGCCGCCGATCACGGCGCGAAGATCGTGATCTGGCCGGAGTCGACGGTGCCGCTCTCGTACACGCAGACGGATTTCTTCCGCGAGTCGATCGAGCGCATCTCCCGCGACCGCAACATCGACATCATCCTCGGCTCCGTCGCCACGGATCCCGCGCGGCCGAACCGCATCTGGAACTCGGCGTTCCTCGTCAGCGGCGGCAAGACCATCGGGCACTACGACAAGATCCGCCTCGTGCCGTTCGGCGAGTACGTGCCGCTGCGGCGCATGTTGTTCTTCGCCGAAAAGCTCGTGCACGCGGTCGGCGAGTTCGAGTTCGGCACGAACGATCAACCGCTCGTCGGAAAGCTCAGCTACGGACCCGCGATCTGCTACGAAGTCGTCTATCCGCAGATCACGGGCACGCAGATCCGGCACGGCGCGGATGTCATTGTCACCATCACGAACGACGCGTGGTACGACGGCACGTCCGCGCCGCAGCAGCATCTGTGGCAGGCGCGCATGCGCGCGATCGAAGGCGATCGCTTCGTGCTGCGCGCGGCGACGACCGGCATCTCCGCGCTCATCGATCCCACCGGTCGCCTGCTGCAGACGATTCCGATGGGGCGCGAGGGAATCATCTACGCGCAGTTTCAGGCGCGCAGCGCGATCACGCCGTACATTCGATTCGGCGACTGGTTTGCGTGGGTCGCGGTCGTCGTGGTACTCATCGGTCTGGTACGACGACGACACGCATGAACGACAACACACCCGAACGCATCGACTCCCTCCGCACGCGCATCCGCTCCGTCCGGAGCTATCTTTGACGTAGCCGGCGCACGCAGAACGCTCGACGAGATCGAGCGCGAGATGTCGGCTCCCGGCTTCTGGGACAACCCCGAAAACGCGCAGGACGTGGGGCGCAAGCGCGCGCGCGTCGAGAAGCGCATCCAGTCGGGCGAGTCGATCGACACGAAGTTCGAAGAGCTCGACGTGATGCTCGACCTGAAGCGCGAAGGCGAGAGCGTCGACGCGGACATCGAGTCGCTCGTCGATCAGCTCGAGCGCGAGATCGACGCGGTCGAGATGACGATGAAGCTCTCGGGCGAGAACGACGAGCGCGACGCCATCCTCACGATTCATCCCGGCGCGGGCGGCACGGAGTCGCAGGACTGGGCGGAGATGCTGCTGCGCATGTACCTGCGCTATTGCGAGCGCCGCGGATGGTCGGGCGAGCTGCTCGAGTATCAGGCCGGCGAAGAGGCGGGACTGAAGAGCGCGACGGTGATGGTGCGGGGCGACTACGCGTACGGCTATCTGAAGGCGGAGACGGGTGTACACCGATTGGTGCGCATCTCTCCGTTCGACGCCGCGAAGCGACGGCACACGTCGTTCGCGTCGGTGCTGGTGATGCCGGACATCGACGACGCGATCGAGGTCGAGATCAACGACAAGGATCTTCGCGTCGACACGTATCGCTCGTCGGGCGCGGGCGGACAGCACGTCAACGTGACCGACTCCGCGATTCGCATCACGCATCTGCCGACGGGCGTCGTCGTGACGTGTCAGAACGAGCGCAGCCAGCACAAGAATCGCGACACCGCGATGCGCCTCCTGCGCGCGCGGCTCTATCAGCTCGAAGTGGAGAAGCGGAAGGAAGAGACGGCGAAGCTGGAAGGGGAGAAGAAGGACATCGGCTTCGGCAGCCAGATCCGCTCGTACGTCTTGCAGCCGTATCAGCTCGTGAAAGATCTGCGCACGCAACACGAGGTCGGCGATCCGCAGCGCATCCTCGACGGCGATCTCGACGAGTTCATCGAAGCCTGGCTGGCCGCGCAGGCGCGGAAGACGGCGGACTAGCGATGCGCGTCGCCATGCTCACGCCGCTTCCGCCGGCGAAGAGCGGCGTCGCGCATTACGCGTCGCTGGTGTTGCCGGAGCTTGCGAAGCGCGTGGACGTGCGCGCGTTTTCTTCGCTCGCCGACTATCGCCGCGATGACTTCGACGCGGTGATCTATCAGCTCGGCAACAATCCGCATCACGAGTTCGCGTACGCGGAGGCGATGCGCGTGCCGGGGATCATCGTGCTACACGATCTCGTGCTGCATCACCTCATCGTGGAGATGACGCTCGCGCGCGGCGATGCCGACGCGTACGTCGCCGCGCTGGAGGCGAGTCACGGCCCGGAGGGGGCGGCGTGGGCGCGCGGACGCGCGGCGGGACTGCACAGTGAGATGGGCAACTTTCTTTTGCCCGCGTCGATCGAGGTCGCGAACCGCTCACGCGTGGTGATCGTGCACAACGAGTACGCGCGCACGCGGCTGCGCGACTTCGGCGTTACGACGCCGATTCACGTCGTCGCGCATCCGTACGTGCACGAGGAACAGACGATGGATCGCGGCGCGCTCGCCGACAAGCGCGTGATCGGCTTCTTCGGCTTCCTCACCTCGGCCAAGCGCGCGGAGATCGTACTGGAGGCGTTTCGCATCGCACGCGCGCGCGATCCGCGTCTCGTGCTGCTCGTCGTGGGCGAGCCCGCGCCGAACATGTCCGTGCCGGAGATGGACGGTGTGGTGTCGACGGGCTACGTCGCGGACGAAGACTTTGCCGCGTATTACTCGATCGCGGATCGACTCGTGAATCTCCGCTATCCGAGTGCAGGCGAGACGAGCGGCACGCTCATCCGCGCATTCGACGCGGGAAAGCCGGTCGCAGTGAGCAACTACGCGCAGTTCGCCGAGTTCCCGGATGACTGCGTGTTCAAGGTGCCGTTGGGCGCGGGCGAAGTCGACGCGCTGGTTTCGTTCTTTCTCGACGACCTGCCGTCGCCTGCCGCCGCGCAGCGCGCGTGGCTCGAACAACACGCGACCGTGCAACGCGCGGTCGACGGCTATATGGAGGCGCTCGCGCGATGAGAGTCGCGCTCTTCCCGCAGCTCGCGCTCGTCGACGCGCGCTTCGGCGCGACGATCGTGCTGTGCATCCGCAACGACGGACGCGACTCGATTCCCACGCGCACGTACGGCCAGCCCGAGTATCGCCTCATCGCGAAGCTCTTCGACGGCGCGGCCGAGGTGCAGGATCGCTGGCTCGCGCTGCCGTGCGATCTCGCGCCCGGCGCGACCGCGGAGCTGACGTTCCCGCGCATCGCCAGGACCGCGACGACGCTCCGGCTCTATCACGCGCTGCAGGACATTCCGAGCGTCGACGACGCTCCGTGGCAGGTCATCGATGTTCGATGACGCCGCGCTCGCGCGTCTGCGCGACGTCCTCGCACGACGCGCCGCGATCGAGATCGTCGCGCCGCAGCATCGCCGCGCTTGCGTGCTTATCCCGCTCATCCGCAACGGCGAGCGCTGGTCGATCCTCTTCACGCGGCGCTCGGAGAATCTCGCCGCGCACAGCGGACAGATCGCGTTTCCCGGCGGCGCGCTCGAAGGAAGCGAGTCGCTCGAAGAGGCGGCCACGCGCGAGGCGGAAGAGGAAGTCGGGATTCGTCCGCGCGACGTCGAATTGATCGGACGTCTCGACGACATGATCACGCACAGCGGCTTTCTCGTCGCGCCGTTCGTCGGCGTCATTCACGAGCCGGTCGAGTACGTGATTCAGGAGGCGGAGGTCGTGGAGGTGTTCGAGGTGCCGGTCGAGTCGCTGCTCGACATCGGCAACCCCGAGGTGCGGTATGTGCCGTTTCGCGGGAAGGAGTATCCCGCGTATTTCTACCACCACGGCGACCACGAGATCTGGGGCCTGACCGGGCGGATGCTGAAGGCGTTTCTCGATCTCGTGTGGATCGCGACTTAGCTACTTCAGCAGCGACTCGATGTAATCGTTCAACGCCTTGCCTTCATCGCCCGCGTCGACCATCGCGCCGTTGATCATGAACGTCGGCGTGGCGCGCACTTCGTTCGAGAACGCGGTGCCGGCGCCGCGGAGGATCTCGCTCTTGATGTCCTCCGACGCCGTATCCGCATCGAATTTCTTCATGTCCAGCTCGTGATCCTCGGCCCACCCGCGCGCCCAGTCCCAGAACGCGAACGCGTTGAGGTTCTCCTGATTCGCGTAGACCTGCTTCTTGTACTCCCAGAACAGCTCGGGCTTCTGGCGATAGATCGCGCGGCCCGCGAGCGCCGCGGGGAACGCCCACGGATGCATCGTCAGCGGCAGATCGAAGCGGATGTAGCGGACCTTGTCGCCATGCTTCGCGAGGAGCGCGTCCGCGTATCCCGAGGAGCGCTTGCAGGAGGGGCATTGAAAGTCGGAGAACTCGACGACCGTCACCGGCGCGCCTGCTGCCGCGCCCTTCGCGGGCAGGTTCGGGATGAACGCGTCGAACGCCTTCGCGCGTTGCGCGCGGATGTCGTCCTTGAGGCGGCGGAAGTGGCCGAAGAAGAACACGCGTCCGGACGGATCGAGCTCGCCGTCGAGCGGCATCTTGCCATTCTCCGTGATCTGCGTGAGCGTCGCGCGGTAGAGACCGTCGTCCGTGCGCTTCGTGCGATCGATCGTCGCGGTCATGTTCTCCTGCATGTTCCGCCAGATGAACGCCTTCAGCTTGTCTTCCGTCGTCGCGCCTTCCTCGCCTTCGATCAGCCACGGGGCGCCCATGAAGAAGCCGCCGGTGGGGGAGAGGACGGCGACGAGCGCGCCTTCGCATGCGCCGCGCTTGCTCTTCATGTTCACGACCGTGCCGGTGAAGCGCTGCGGCAGCTTCATCGGGAGCTCGTCGTAGGTGAGGGTGAGGTCGGAGCAGACCGGAACCGCGTCGCGGACGGCCTTGTCGAGCTTGGGATCGACGTCGATCGCGTACGTGGACGCGCAGAGGAGGAGCGTGAGCGA
>DATELS010000553.1:0-7638 GCA_035276365.1 Thermoanaerobaculia bacterium | reverse complement strand
ACCATCACCGATCCGACGAGCGAGGTGTTCTCGCCGACCTTCCACTCCGCGCCGGCGCGCGGCGCCCATTCCTGCCCCTCGATGCCGAGGCGGCTGGCCATGCCGTAGTGGAGGATCACCGAAGGAACGACGGCGATCGTGCCGTTCGCCGCGATGTCCGCGGTGCGCAGTACTTGTGCGGTGGTCGTCGCGCTTTCCTGCGTGACACGCACGGCGACGCCGAGGTCACTGCGACGGGTTTGGAGGACGGGAACGTTGCCGCCGATCTCGATCAGATTCGACCCCGCCCCGTTCCGCGCATCCCCTCGAAACAGATTGTCCTGTTCGAAGTAGCGGACCTGCACCTTCGCCGTGCCGTGATTCCACTCGAAGTTGTGCGCGCGCACGTCGGCTTCTTCCTGTTCGCCTTCCGTCGGCTGCGCGTAGAGGAACTTGCTCATGGTCGTGGCGACGCGATACGACTGCGTCGGCGACGACTGGATCTCCATCGACATGACGCTCGACTGCGCGACGGGCGAGCCGAAGCGCGCCTCATCGGTGGGATCTTCGAAGCGCTGCAGGTTGCCGCGGATGCCGACCTGCCATGAATCCCCGAAGCGTCCCTGCACGCCGAGCGCGGTCTGCGCGTACGCGGGATTGGCGGGAGTGTTGGTGACGCCGGTGAGCGAGAGCATCTCGCCGCGGAAGCGCGGGATCTCGTACGTCGCGACTTCGAGCGGCTCGAGCGCGAAGTCGAGGTCGCGCAGAACATCCGCCGGCAGCGAGCCGCGCAGCTCCCAGATTTCCTGATTGGCGTTCTTGCGTGCGTTGCCGCGCTCGGCGTCGAGGCGCAGCGCGACTTTGTGACTGCGCTGCGTCGGCACGAGTGTGGTGATCGCGGGCACGAAGCCCTGCTTCACGGCGATGATTTTGTAGATGCCGGCGCGCAGCGCGGGCATCGAGAAGGTTCCGTCGACGGCCGTCCACACTTCGGTGGCCTTTAGGTCTTGCAGGTTCAGCGCGATGACGAGCGCGTTGGAGACGGGACGCGCGGCATTGGTGACGGTGCCGAGGATGTCGCTGACGATCGGGGCCTGCGAGCGCGCGGGCGCGGCTGCGGCGACGACGATGAACGCGATGGCGATAGCTCGAAACCGGCGCATAAACCTCCTCCCGACGGTTTGCAACACTCCTTGGGAACGCCGCCCCCAGCCACCTCACTTCCCGTCCGGCGACGCGCCGCCCGGGACTGCATCGGCCGATGGTACACCCGCGAGCGAGGGAAGCAAGTCACAGTCAGCCGACAACCGTCACTACTCCCTGACGCGATGTACTCTCAGCAAGTTCGTCTTCGCCCTCTGATAAATCGGCGATCCCATCAGAATCACGAGCCGATCGCCGGGCCGGACGATGTCCTTCGACAGCAGGTAGTCATCGACGCGGTCCACGATCTGTTCGTGGTACTCCCCTGCTTCTTGCAGCACGAACGGCTGCACACCCCAGAGGAGATTCATGCGCCGCGCCACCCAGCTCGAAGGCGTGAGCGCGATCACCGGCACCTTCGGCCGGAACTTGGACATGAGCCGCGCCGCGAAGCCGGTTTGCGTGAAGACGACGAGGTACTTCGCGTCGAGTTTTTCCGCGGCGTAGTTCGCGGCGCCGGCGAGCGCGTCCGTGAATTCATCGGCTTCGGAGATTTTGTGAAACGGCTCCCGCTCCCACTCATAACTCACATGCTGCCGATTCGCCTCGGCCGCAAAGACGATGCGCGCCATCATCTGGACAGCCTCAACGGGATACTTGCCCGACGCGGTCTCGGCGGAAAGCATCACCGCGTCGGAGCCATCGAAGATCGCGTTCGCGACGTCCGATGCTTCCGCGCGCGTCGGTCGCGAGTTCGTGGTCATCGACTCGAGCATCTGCGTGGCGGTGATGGCGAACCTGCCGAAGCGACTCGCGCGCGCGAGAATCCTTTTCTGAATGATGGGCACTGCTTCCGGAGGCAACTCGACGCCGAGGTCGCCGCGCGCGACCATGACGCCATCGCTGACTTCGAGGATCTCGTCGAGGTTGTCGATCGCCTGCGGCTTCTCGAGCTTCGCGATGACGTTCACTTCGTCCGCGTTCGCCTCGTGGAGCAGCTCGCGCAACTCGACGATGTCGCTCTTGCGTCGCACGAACGACGCGGCGATGTAGTCGAGCTTCTGCTGCGCGGCGAAGCGAATGTCGACGCGATCTTTCTCCGTGATCGCGGGAATGGTCAGCTCGGTGTCGGGGAAGTTCATCCCTTTCTTCGACGAGATCGGACCGCCGTGGATGACGCGCGTCGAGACGCTGGTCGCGTCGACGCCGGTCACGACGAGCTCGACGAGGCCGTCATTGATGAGGATGCGCTGTCCGGTCGCGACCTCCTGCGGCAGCGGCGTGAAGGGCGTGGAGCACTCGCGCGCGTTGCCGGTGCGCGGGTTCGTGTGGATGACGAAGGGCTGGCCGGTCTCGAGGGTCTGCACCCCTTCGACGTCGCCGATGCGCAGTTTCGGACCCTGGATGTCGCCGACGATGGGGATGTAGCGACCGAGCTCGGTGGCGACGTCGCGAATGATGCGGATGGTCTTCGCGTGGTCTTCGTGACGGCCGTGGGAGAAGTTGAGGCGGAAGGCGTCGACACCGCAGGTGAGCAGTCGGTCGATCATCTCCTCGCTGCTGCTCGCGGGACCGAGCGTGGCGAGAATTTTCGTGCGGCGCATAATGCGCGGGATGCTAGCAGCACCGGAACCGATCCTCACCGCACATCTCTTCGCGCCGCTGCATCAGGAGTTGATGTCGCTCCTGCGCAGCCTGTCGGACGAGGAGTGGAACGCACCGACCGCCGCGGGCACATGGAAGGTGCGCGACGTGGCCGCGCATCTGCTGGACACGGCGATGCGACGCGTGTCGATTCATCGCGACGGCTACATGCCGCCGTTCTCGTTCGACATCAACCGCATCAACGCGGAGGCGGTGACGTGGGCGCAACGCCTGAGTGTGCCGGTGCTCCTGGAGCTGCACGAGACGTACGGCGCGCAACAGGCGGCGTTCCTCGCGTCGCTCGATCCGTTCGCCGACGCGCTGTGGGGCGTGAGCTGGGCGGGCGAAGAGCACTCGCCGATGTGGTTCGACGTCGCGCGCGAGCTGACCGAGCGCTGGCACCACCAACAACAAATCCGCGACGCCACCGGTCGCGGCCTCCTGCGCGGCGCTTACCTCGCGCCCGTCCTCGACACGTTCGCCCGCGCCCTCCCGCACACCTACCGCTCGCTCGACGCGCCGCCGTCGACATCGGTCGTGCTGCGCATCGATGATCAGTCCTGGACGCTCGTCCGCGATTCCTCGTGGACGCTCTTCTCCGGCGGCGCCCTCTCCCCCACCACTCAGGTGACGATGACCGGCGACATCGCCTGGCGCCTGTTCACGAAAGGCCTGCGCCGCGGCAACGTCCGCGCGACGATCGAAGGGGATGCGTCTTACGCGGAGCCGGTGTTGGGGATGGTGGCGGTGATTGGGTGAAAGGCGATTAGCGCGGCGGCGTCAACGTCACTTCAACTTTCACTTCCTTCACGCCTACCGTCTTCTCCACGGCGAGCTTCGCATCGTCGATCTCCTGCTGCGTACCAACGACGCCTTTGAGGACGACGCTGCCCGCTTCGACGTCCACGTCGAGCTTCGACGCATCGATCGCGGGATCGGCCGACAAACGGTCGCGCACCGCGGATGCAATTCCGCCATCCGTCACCGGCGCCTGCAACTGCTCGTCGATCTCCGTCCGCAGCGCGCGAACGCGATCCTGATCCGCATCCGTCGGCTGCCATCCCAGCTCCGCGCAGCGTTCGAGCATCCGTGCCGCCGACTCATAGTCGCCGGTCTGCACATTCGCATCCGCGGCGTTGACGTACGCGTGCCACGCCTCGTCTTTTTGGCCGAGGCGTTCGAAGGACAGGGCGGCGTTCGCATAGACACCGGGGTAGATCGGCGCGTCCGGCTTCGTGCGCAGCCGCTCGTATGCGGCGAGTGCCGCGATGTATTGAAAGGACGACGTGCGCGGATTCTCGGCGGGCTCCCACTTTTGCTCGTCGTCGAAGATGGAGCCCAGGACCATGTGCAGGCGGAGCTCGGCCGCGTCGTCGCCGGATGCAATGGCGCCGAGTTTCGCGTCCCAGGTGTTGTCGATCAACTGCGCGCGCAGCTTCGGCACATTTTCGTCGTCCCAGTACGTCAGCAGCTCGGCGAGCGACGTGAGCGCGTCGACATTACGCCGGTCCAGTTTCCACGCGGCGATGTAGCGCTCGGCCGCGCGCTTCGGCTCCTCGTCGACCATCGCATCGCCCGCGCGCAGCAGCAGCACCGACAGCCCGCGCCGCTGCTCCTCCGACTTCCAATAGGTGAAGTGCTGTTCGACGTTGCCGTCGAATGACATCGGCAGATCTCGTCCCTCGAACACGACCAGCAGTTGCTGAATCTTTCTTCTCGGATCGTCGGAGAGCTCGTACATCAGATGCTTGAGGCGCGGCTGCCAGTCCGCGATGATCGCCGACTGTGGCGTCTGCCGCTTCACGAGGAGCGTCACGACGAGCTCCGGCAGCACTTCCGTTGCCTGACGTTGCGAGTGCCATCCCTGTGCGTCCATCGCCGAATCCATCACGGCGGCAAGCAGTTTCTCCGCGGCGACGAGCTGGTCGTTCTGCAGCAGAGACTGAATACGCTCGATCGCGAGCGTCGATCCGCGCTCGGGCCCGAAGGTGATGAGGAGAGAGAGTGCGGCGCTGTTCGTGGCGGCGAGGAACGGGTCCTTGTCCAGCGCTTCCCAGAACGTCATCAGCGCGTCTTCGCCGTGATCCGACCGGCTTTGCGCGAGTCCGTAGTTGTGAAGGTAGCGCGCCGCGACGCGCGGATGGACCTCGCCGATGTCGCCGCGGCCGGCGGCGAAAACGTTCAGCGCGTCCTGCGCGCGATTGCGATCGAGGAGAAACACGCCGTAGTCGTTGTGCACCTTGAACGAGTCGAGGCCGGATGCGTCGTCGAGCGCGCGGCCGTATGCCTTTTCGATCTCCGCTGCAGTCGCGTCATCGAGCATCGCGTTGGAAACACCGCCGCGCAGCGCATGAATGAAGTTGAGTAGTGCGGCGACGCGTTCCGCGGGCAGGGTTGCGGCGTCCGCGGCCGCGAGATACCGCCGCGCCGCCAGCCGCGTCTTCCCGCGCACATCCGCCTCGGCCGCCCTGTTCGTCAACGCCTCGTACGACTGCGCATGCAGCAGGCCGGATGCGGCGGCAAACAGAAGAATCGCGAAAGCGTGGACGCGTCTCATCAGCGCACTTCCGCGACCGCGAGCCCCATGGCGTCGTCGGTCTCGAGATAGACGAACAGCGGCTCCAGCTTCCGCACCTCGCTCGCGACCGAGCGCACCGCGACTTTCTCATCGCCGAAGAAGCGGCGGAGAGGCTGCAACGTCAGCGCGTCGAACGTGGACTGATCGTCCTTGTAGACCGCGGGCTCGTTGAGCGCGCGCGTCTCCAGTTCGGCGAGACCTTTCCCCGGCCAGTTGCACTTCACGAGGAACGTCGAATTCACGTGCACTCTCGATGCGGGCCACGCCAGCGGCACGACGAGACGCGGTTCCTCGCGACGAAAGAGAACCTTCTCCCACTGCGCCTTCATCGCGACCGGGACCTTCTCGCGCAGGCGTTTGGCAATCGCATCCTGATTCTTCGCGAGGAACATCTTTGCGATCGCGTCCGCGATCCGTTTCCCGGCCGCTTTCGAGTCCGGAAATCCTCCGCGCGCGTCGAGCTCGCCCGCCTTGATCCAGATCTCGGACGAGAATGTCTGCGCGATCTCCGCGGGCGTCTGGAGGGTCAGCGCGAACGTGTGATTGCCGGCCTCGCGCGCGATCTCGAAGTTGAGCGCAAAGTCGTTCGATGTCGCATCGCGAGCGACGTAGCGCCAGTGGCGGAAGTACATCGGCAGTCGCGTCGCCAGCTCGGTCGCGATTGCGAGCTCGACGTCCTTCGTCTTCGGCTGGTAACGCGCGCGCATGACGGGTGAATCGATCTTCACCGTCACGACGACTTCGGCGTGCATTGCCGTCGTGAAGAACAGCAGGAACAGCATTGCGTTCGTGAGCTGTCGCATCGCTTCTCCTCAGGAGTTCGGGGTCGCATCCGCGAGTTCGAGATCGAGTGTCTGCGGGAACGGCCGCTGTTTGTCCGGCTGCACGGTGGCCTCACCCGTCGCCGCGGTGCCTCCGGATTCGTTTTTCACTTCCACCCGGATGACGTCGCCGGCACGCAGCGGCTGGTCCGCGCCGACCGACACCGGTTGTCGATCGAAGTCGCTCGCCCAGCGTTGTCGCAAAGCGGGCGGCAGTTCCGTGTCCGCGGCGGCGCCGATCCAGATGCTCTGGCCGTTGTATTGGCGCGCAGCGATGACGTCGTACAACCGCCAGTCCGTCGTTCCGCGCTTGATCTTCACAAGGACAGAGCCATTGGCCGCGGCGGCAACGTCGTCCGCCTTGAGCCGCGCGAGCAACACCGCCTGCGTCATGAACGACTGCGGCACGACGATCTTCATGCGCGAGAAGCTCGTCAAAGTGACGGCGAACGGTGGCAGACCACTCGAGCGCGCGATGAGGTCGCGCGTTCCGTGCGGCGTCCAGAACAGCACCTTCTTCTCGGCGCCGGGCGCAACTTCGATGGTGTCGAGGACTTTCTTGCCATCGAGAATCTCGATCGAACGCTTCGTGTCGGCGGCTGGAGCGGAGACGACGAGCGTGCCGTGCAGCGCCGCCCACATTACGGCCACGATCAACACCAGCACTGCGTACGTCACGGTCGTGGGACGGAGAAGCACGCGCTTCTCGAGCTCGTCCTGAAGCTGCTCCTTGCGCTTTTTCGGAACCAGATCGGCGAGAAATGCGATCCACGCGAAGATCCCGGCGAGGCCGAAGAAGCCGCCAACGGCGGGAAAGAAGTCCGTCCGTTCGACCAGCCACCAGGAGATCGCGACTCCGACGGTGATCAGAGACACGACATTGCGAACGAATCGGCGAAGCTCAGCGGCGTCTGCGCGTGCGGTTGCAGCCGCCTGTGCCTTCGCTCCTTCGTCCTGCACGGCAGGCGTCATCGGAGTGACGGACATAGAACCCCTCTATTGAATTATGTTTCGCAGTATAGAGGGACTCGCGGCTCGAGTTCCGGGAAAGTGCGCGAGTTAGCTCACCAACGCCGGTTGCAACGTCCTCCCGAGTACCTGCGCGATCGCGTCCACTTCGCGCACGAGCTGCTCGAACATTTCCGGCAGCAGCGCTTGCGGGCCGTCGGACAGCGCTTCCTCCGGCTTGTGGTGGACTTCGATGATCACGCCGTCCGCGCCGGCGGCGACGGCAGCGCGGGACATCGGCAGCACCTTGTTCCGTTTGCCGGTGCCGTGGCTCGGGTCGACGAGGATCGGGAGGTGGCTGATGCGCTTCACTGCGGGCACCACCGAGAGGTCCAGCGTGTTGCGCGTGTGGTCGGCGAACGTGCGCACGCCGCGCTCGCACAGCATCACCGAGTAGTTTCCCTCCGACATGATGTACTCCGCGGAGAGGAACAGCTCCTCCAGCGTCGCTGACATGCCGCGCTT
>DATELS010000552.1:0-9520 GCA_035276365.1 Thermoanaerobaculia bacterium | reverse complement strand
GTGCGCGTAGAAGCGGTAGCCGAGGTTGGTGGGGATCGTGATGCCGAGCTGCACGCGCGCGCCGCCGAGGCGCGAGGCGATGCCGCGATAGCTGTACGTGCGCTTCCACGCGCGCTCCGTGCCCTGTTGCAACTGCTCCGGCGTCATGCGCGCGGGCCGATACACGACGTGTTGTCCGTCGTAGTAGCTCCAGTCTGTCGTCAGCAAGCGTCCTTCGTTCGCGAGACGCGCGTGCAGCGGCGTGCCGGGGAACGGCGTCAGGATCGCGTAGCGCGGCAGATCGATGTGCGCGTCGATCGCGAACTGCGCGGTGCGATCGAACACGTCGAGATCATCGTGATCGAAGCCGAAGACGAAGCAGCCCTGGATGGCGATGCCGCGCGCGTGCAGTTTCTCGATCACGGTCAGATAGTCGACGCGCGCGTTGAAGCCCTTGCGCGACTCGCTGAGCGATGCGTCGGACAGCGACTCGAATCCGAGGAGCAGGCCGGCGCAGCCGCTGGCGGCGGCGAGGTCGAGCAGCTCGTCGTCCCACGCGATCATCGTCGTCGCCAGTCCGCCCCAGCGCACACGCAGCGGAATGAGCGCGCGGAAGAGCTCCTTCGCGTAGTCCGTGTCGGAGATGAGGTTGAGGTCGAGGAAGATCAGCTTGCGCGGCTTCATCTGGCGGATGTCCGCGATCACGTCGCCGATCGGTTTCTGCAGCGGGCGTCCCCACGCCGAGGGGACGACGCAGAAGTCGCACTTGTGAATGCAGCCGCGCGTCGCCTCGATCGTGTGCAGGGTGATGTACTGCCTCGCGTCGAGGAGCTCGCGGCGCGGGATGGGCAGGTTCTCGAGCTTCAGATGCGGCGACTGCTCGTAGCGCAGTTGCATGCGCCCGTTCACGAAGTCGCGCAACAAACGCGGCCACGACTCCTCGGCGTAGCCGACGACGATCGCGTCCGCGTGCTGCATCGCCTCGTCCGGCATGAGCGTCGGATGGACGCCGCCCAACACGACGGGCACGCCGCGCGCGCGAAACTGCGCCGCGAGGTCGTAGCAGCGCGGCGCGGTGCCGGTGATCGCGCTGATCGCGGCGAGATCGACGTCGCACGTCGTGTCGACGTCCGCGATGCCTTCGTCCATCAACACGACTTCCGCGTTGAGCTCGGGCGGAATGAGCGACGCGAGCGTCGTGAGCGTGAGCGGCGCGTAGCGCAGCGATTTTTTCCAGATGCCCGTGCGATGGCGGTACAGCGGGCCGCGCGGCGAGATGAGTGCGATGCGGAGCTTGCGATCGGTCATCGTTTCCTCGTACGATACCGAGCAGTATGGAACGACCGGAGCGCAAGCGCAAGACACGCCTCGGACAACTCATGCGGAGCGCGGAGGATTGGGAAGAGGCCGCTCTCGACGTGATCGCGGCGGGCGGCGTCGGCGCGGTGAACGTGCCCGCGCTCGCGTCGACGCTCGGCGTCACCAAGGGCAGTTTCTACTGGCACTTCGACGGACTGCCGTCGCTCATCGCCGCGTCACTCGCGCGCTGGGAAGCCGCGGATCAGGAGCTCCTCGACGAGCTCGCGCGCATCGATGACCCCGAGGCGCGTTTGAAAGCGGCATTCGCACAGGGCGCGGGACCGAATCGCGCACACGCGCTCTACGTCACCCTCGGCACGTCGAGCGACGCCACGGTCTTGAACATGCTGCGACGCGTGTCGCGACGCCGCATCCGTTTCCTCACCCGCGCCTTCGCCGACCTCGGACACTCCGACGCAGACGCGCGCACCCACGCGCTCCTCGCGTACACCGCGTACCTCGGCATGATCCATCTCGAGCGGCAGGAGGTGGAAGGGTTGCGCACGAAGCGCGAGCACGAGGCGTACGCAGCGCACGCGGCGCAGACGCTGATCGGCGGCGCCTAAACTTCCGCCGCGCGGAACGCGAGAAACCACGGCTCGCGTCGTCCGAACTTCGTCGCCAGCGCGACGCCGACGCCGAAGATGCTCGCGAAGCCCCACACGATCGTGCCGGCGACGGGGATCAGGCGCACAGCGCCGAGGAGGAGCACGCCGATGACGACCATCGCGAGATCGCCGCGCAGCCACTTGCGACGCGCGAGCTGATCGCGCGAGCGCGCGCCGGCGACGAGCGTCCCGACCGCGTGAAAGATCGCGATCATGCCGTACACCTTCGTCAGGATCGCGAACACCGCCAGCGCCGCGAGCAGCGGAATGCCCACGACGTACGGCACGAGATAGCTGAACGCGATCGCGGTGAGGACGAAGCTCGTCAGCGCGACGAGTCCGAGGACGAAGCAGTGCAGGACGCTGCTGCGGACTTCCATCGACGAGAAGCGCACTTCGCGCCCGCTCATCAACGTGACGATGATCGCGATCAGCAGCCACACGACGAACAGCGACGCCACGATCGCGTTCTTCGTCATCGACACCGCCGCGCCTTCGAGCGACGCGAGCGGATACACGCGACCGCCGACGCGGCCGTCTTCGTTGCGGATCGTGCTCGCGGCGTGAATGAGGTTGCCCTGCACGCGTCCTGCGCCGCTGAAGGTGACCGTGCCGCCGATGACCAGCAGGTCGCCGGCGATGACGTCGTGCACCGCGAGCGTGCCCGCGTACACCTGCACCGTTCCGGCGATCGGCTTCGAGATCACGCCGTCCTGGTTGAAGAGATACAGATCGTCCGCGACGGTGATCCCGCGATCCGCGGCGGTGGCCTGATGCGGCAACACGACCGCGAACAGCACCGCGAGCGCGGAGAGCGTCACGAGCGGAACGATCAGCTTTCTATACATCGAGCCCCTTCGGCGCGCGCCGCAGCAGCAGGAAGAGGATCGTGTTGATGATGACGAAGAGGATCGCGACGGTGATGTGCACCGCGGCGGGCGCGCCGTGCAATCCGCGTCCGAAGAGGCGGAAGAAGTTCGCCAGCGCCTCGGCCGAGGTGACACCGGACGTGAGCGCGCTGGCCATGCCTTTCAGCGGCGGCGTGCCCGCGGCGAGGAAGAGGACGACGGCGAGGATCAACACTGCGGCGACGCCCGCGGCGACGAGCGGCCACGTGCGATACGACGCGCCTTCCCACGACGCGATCGGCAGCGCATCGATGTTCATCGCGCGCGGCTGCACGTCGATCGCGTCATCGAGATCCTCGACGATCGCGCGACACGCGGCGCACGTCGCGAGATGCGCGGCGTTCGCCTCCGGATCCTGCAGGTAGTCCTCACACGTCATAACGGTTCCACGTACGAGCCGAGCGCTTCCTTGAGCAGATTGCGCGCCCGGAAGAGTTTGTTCTTGACGGTGCCGAGAGGCAACTTCTTCATCGACGCGATCTCTTCGTACGACAGCTCGGCGAAGTGGCGGAGTTGAATGAGCTCGCGATAGTCGCTCGGCAGATTCTCGACGGCGCGATCGATCGCGGCGCCGAGCTGTTTGTTCTTCAGCGCGCGCTCGGGCGTGATGCCGTCGTCCGCGAACTCGCGCTCCTTCGTCCCCGGCTCGTCGTCCGCCGGCCGCGCCAGCGGCACCTCGGCGATGCTCTTCTTGCGCAGCGCGTCGATGGCGCTGTTCTGCGCGATGCGGAAGAGCCACGTCGAGAATTGATACTTCGGATCGTATCGATCGAGTGCGAGGTAGACCTTCACGAAAATTTCCTGCGCCAGATCGTGCGCTTCCTCGTAGCGATGAGTGATGCGGTACACGTAGTTGACGACGCGTTTCTCATACCGCGACATCAGCACGGTGAACAGGTCCCTGTCGCCGCCGAGGATCCGTTCCACGAGGGAGCGGTCATCGAGCTGATCACGTTCTGCCATTCGTTTTACGGCCGGGGTGCCACAAGGTTCTCGCGCGGCGATGATACCCTGCCCCGTGATGATCGAAATCCACGATCTCACAAAGAGATACGGTGATTTCACGGCGGTCGCGGGGCTCAGTCTGACGGCCGCGGCCGGCGAGATCTTTGGGTTCCTCGGGCCGAACGGAGCCGGCAAAACGACGACGATCCGGATCATCTCCGGCCTCTCGCTTCCGACGAGCGGAACGGTGCGCGTGAACGGGATCGACGTGCTCGCCGACGCGGTGCGCGCGAAGAGCATCATGGGCTACGTGCCCGATCGCCCGTACCTGTACGAGAAACTGACGGGACGCGAGCTGCTGCACTTCGTCGCGGACCTGTATCGCAAGCCGTGGGACGTCTGCGAACCGCGCGCGGTCGAGCTCCTGCGCTGGTTCGGCCTCGGCGACTGGATCGACGCGCGCATCGAGAATCTCTCGCACGGGATGAAGCAGAAGCTCGTGATCGTCTCCGCACTCGTACACGATCCCGCGGTGCTCGTGATCGACGAGCCGATGGTCGGCCTCGACGCGCTCGCGCAACGCCAGGTCAAACAACTCTTCCGCCGCCTCGCCGATGAAGGGAAAACGGTCTTCCTGACCACACACACTCTTTCGGTGGCCGAGGCGGTGTGCGACCGCATCGCGATCATCAACCGCGGGAAGATTGTCGCGAGCGGCACGACCGCGGAACTCAAACGCGATCACGCGCTGGAGGATGTGTTTTTGGAGGTGACGTATCAGGAGGAGTAGCTCGCGGCGCCATGCGCCTCGATGACGCCCGCTCGCGCCTGCGCGAGGATGCGCTGCAGCGCGGCGTGAATCCGCGCGACGTCGATCTCCTGTTCAGTGACCTCCTCGGCCGCTCCGTGGCGTGGCTGTACGCGCACGGCGAGGAGGAAGTGGATGCGGCGCGTATCGAATCGCTGATGGCGCGCCGGTACGCGGGCGAGCCGCTGCAGTACATCCGCGGACGCACGGAGTTTTACTCGCGCGAGTTTCTCGTCGACGATCGCGTGCTCATTCCGCGTCCGGAGACGGAGCAGGTGGTCGAGGAAGTGCTCGCGCGTGCGCCGCGTGATGCACGCGTGATCGACATCGGCACGGGCAGCGGTTGCATCGCGATCTCGATCGAGCGCACGCGCTCCGATTTGCGCGTGGCCGCCGTCGATCGTTCGATCGATGCGCTCGCGGTGGCGCGTATGAATCGCGATCGACTGGAGTCGCGCGTCGCGCTCTTCGCGTCGGATCTCTTGTCCGCGACGCGCGGGACGTTTGATGTGATCGCGTCGAATCCGCCGTACGTGCCGAAGAAGGAGTACGACGAGCTCGCGATCGAAGTGCGCATTCACGAGCCGCGCATGGCGCTGACTCCGGGGAAGCGCGGGACGGAGATCATCCACCGGCTGCTCGTCGAGGCGCATGCGCGGCTCGCGCGGCGCGGCGTGATCATTCTCGAAGTCGGATACGGGCAGGAGGATGCGGTGCGCGCGCTGGCGAGGCGTCGCGGATACGACGTCGACGCGTTCCTGCCCGATCTCGCGGGCATTCCGCGCGTAGTCGTATTATCCGCGCATGGCTAGCAACGCGAATTGCCTCTTCTGCCGCATCGCCAACGGAGAGATTCCGGCGAAGAAGTTTTTCGAAGACGGAGACGTCGTCGCGTTCCACGACGTGAACCCGCAGGCGCCGACGCACATCCTCGTCATCCCGCGCCGCCACATCGCCGCGCTCGACGATCTCACCGACGCCGACGCGAACGCGATCGGCAAGACGGTCGTGCGCGCCGCATCGATCGCGCACGAGCTCGGCCTGCACAACGAAGGCTACCGCCTGGTCGTCAACAACGGAGAAGCCGCCGGCCAGACCGTGTTCCACATCCACATGCATCTGCTGGGCGGGCGGCGGTTCACGTGGCCGCCGGGATGAACGCGATCACGCGATCGGCGGCGGTACGCGGAAGCGCGTTCCGCTGAACGTCATCCGGCCGCTCTTCTTGCGCGCGCCGCGGCGTTGGGCGAGGAAATCTTCCTTCGCTTCTTTCAGCGTCGACGGGACGTACGTCGCGCCGGCGGCGAGGGTCTTGCCGCGGTCGCGCGAGAATGCGGAGCCGCCGGCGACGATGCCGAGGTCGGGGAAGTTCGCGGAGAGGAGCTGCAGCAGCGCGTGTCCCTGCTCCAGGTGCGAGACATTCGCGCACGACACGAACACGGCCTCCGGCTTCACCTCGTTGATGAACGCGACCAGCTCCTGCTCCGGAAGATCGGTGAAGTAGTCCGCGGTGTAGCCCTCGCTGCGCAGGAGCTGCGTCAGCATGAGGGTGCCGAGGGAGAGGCGCTCGCCGGCGACGGAGACGGCGACGATGTGCTTCAGCGGATCGGGCGTGCCCGCGTTGCGGTCGCCGAAGCGGATGATCAGCTCGCGCACCACGTCCTTGATGAAGTGATCGTGCGCCTGCGTGATGCGCTTGCGGTCGAGCTCCTCCTGCGCGAACGACAGCGTCGGGATGAAGAGATCGGTGAACATCTCCTCCATCGTCGCGGACTCCGCGTAGCGGTCCGCGATCGCGATCGCGCCCGTGCGGTCGCGCAGCAGCAGGCGGTTGTAGAAGCTGAGGTAGCCCTCGAGCGGGTCCTCGCTGCCGAACATGATCGAGAAGATGCGCAGCGCGGGGATGAACTCGCCGCCGACCGTGAGGCAGACGGTGATCGGCGTCGCGAGCAGCAGTCCGACCGGTCCCCACAGCCAGCCCCAGAAGATCGCGGCGAGCAGCAGCGCGATCGGCGAGACGCCGACGCGATGTCCAACTACGATCGGCTCGATGAATCCGCCGATGAGCTGATCGCTGAACACGAACAGTCCGAGCACCGCGAGCGCGGTGTACCAGTGCGGAAGCACGGCGAAGGCGAGGAACGTCGGCGCGGCCGCGCTCAGCACCGCGCCGATGTACGGCACGAAGCGCAGCAAGCCCGCGAGCACGCCCCACAGCGCGGCGTGCGGCACGCGCAGCGCCCACAGTCCGAATCCGATGAGCAAACCGAAGCCGATGTTGAGCAGCGCGATGGTCAGCAGGTAGCGGCTGATGCGCTGTCCCGTTTCGCCGATCGCCTGCGTCGTCACGGTGAGATGCGCGCGTCCGGCGAGGCGCAGCAGTTTGTCGCGCAACGACTCGCGGTCGCGCAGGAGGAAGAACACGACGACGATGACGAGGAAGACCGCGGCGACGCCTTCGACCGTCGGACCGACTTCCTCGTAGCGCTGCCCGAGCGTTTTGCGCTCGGGGATCACACGCACTTTGAAGTCTGCCTTCTCCGCGCGATCGCGCGCCTCGGCGAAGCGTTGCAGCGTGCGCTCGACGACTTCCAGCGTGCCGCCGCTCGTGCTGCGGATGAAGCGCAGCTTCTCTTCCATGTTCTCGCTCGTCGCCGCGGTGGCGAGCTCGCGCGCGACGGCGTTGAACTGCTGATAGATCCACCAGCCGCCGATGCAGAGGGCCGCTGAGGTGAGGCCGAGGGAGAGCACGATGGCGCCGGTGCGGCGGATGAGCGTGCGCTCGAGGCGCACGACGATCGGCGTCAACAGGAATGCGAACAGCACCGCCAGCGCGACCGGCACGACGACCGGCTTCGCGAGATGCAGCACCGCGATCACGATGATCGTGCCGAAGAGGATGCGCGCGTTGCCCGCGCGGCGGTCGGTCACGCGCTTGTCGGCGACCGGCTCCGGCTGCGTGCGCATCGGCAGCCGCCGCATCGACAGCGTGCGGTCGAACCGGTCGGTATCGTCGTCGTCGTGGTGCACGGTGGTCTCGCCTGAGTCTACTGCAACGTCTCGGCCTGCCAGGAAATCGACGTCAGCTTGAGGCCGAGGTCGCGGGAGTCGTCGCCGGTGTGATCGCGTTTCGGGTTTGCCCAGACGTCGACACTGATCCCGAGCTCGTTTGGCGTGCCCTTGCGCGACGGCAGCACGCGGACGATCTCGAGATCCGCCTTCGTGGCGCGGATATGGTCGATCACCGCGCCGTTCCACGTCAGCGTGACGACGGGCGGACGCGGCGTCGTGTCGATCGGGACGTAGAACTTCATCCGCAGCTCACCCGATTTCTCGAGCGCGGGGAGCAGGATGCCCGCCTTCGATCCCATCCAGCGCCACCAGGAGTCGTTGTCACCTTCGCGTCCGTACCAGCCGTCTTCGAACCACGTCATCGTGTGCATTGGGATGACGGAGCCTTCGAAGTAGCGCGAGCGCGCGAGCTGCCACAGCGCCTTGCGCGGACGGCGGAACACATGCGCACCCGGCTCGCGCGACTCGCCTTCGATGACGAGCACGTTGCCCGGCTGCATGTCCTCCGGCCGGATGTCATGCCCCTCGAAGACCTGTTTGTAGTCGTAGTCGCTCATCAGATATTGCGCGTGATATCCGAGCTCGTTCTCGATGAATACGCGCGGGCCGGTGCGCGGGACGTATGTGCGCACCCACTCGAATGCGGCGACCGGCGGCGACGGCTCGTCGTGCACGAGCTGCAGCGCGGGACGCGTCCAGCTCACGAGCATCGCCGTGATGAGCGTCGTCGCGAGCGCGTGGAAGAGTGTGTCGCGGCGGCCGAGGCGCTCGGCGATCGCGCCGGTGCCGATGGCGGCGAGGAACGCGTAGAGCGGCGCGTACGCGACGGCGTAGCGCGGCGTGCACGTGGGATCGAGCAGCATCCACGTGACGAGCGCGGTGGGCACGAACATCAGCAGCAGGATGAGCGCGGCGCGATGTCCGCTCACGAGCGCGTGCAGCAGCCCGATCGCGGCGAAGGCGAGGATCCACCAGCGCGCGCGGCCGCCGGCGAACGGGAACCAGATTGCGCGCGGTGCGAGCTCACGCAAAGACGGTCGACTCGGATTCGCGAGCGAGTCCGCTTCTTCGATGTGCTTCGTCGTGTAGTGAATCTGCCGCAGGAATCCGTGCGGGAACTCGCTCGAGAAATACGCGGCGCCGAAATACGTGAGCGCGACGAGCGTCGCGCCAGCGAGCCACGACAGCGCGATCATACGCGTCTTGCGCAGCTCCCACGCGCCGAGAATCGCGGGCACGGCCATCACGAGCAGGAGCTGCGGACGAAAACCTATCGCCAGCACGGCGACGATGCATCCCGCGAAATACGTGCGTGGCGCGAGGAGCAGCGCGCTCGCGAAGAGCGCGAGACACATCGCCGGCACGTCGCTCAGCGCAGTGCCGCCGTGATACCAAACGGTCGGCAGAAACGAAGTGAGCACCGCCGCCGCGATCGCGACCGACGCGCGCAACTTCAACGCGCGCGCGAGGAGAAACGCAGCAGGAAACAGCAGCGCCGAGGCGAGCGTGGCGATGCCTTGCACCGCGCGAAAGTCACTGGAGACGAGCGGCCGCAGAAGCTTCGCCGCCGCGATGAACAGCGGATAGCCCGGCGGATGCGGATGATGAATCGTGACGTCGTATTCGCGGACGCCGGACGCGAAGAGCGTCTCGTCCCAGTCGAGAAGCGACTTCGAGACCGCGGGGATGCGGGACGCGATGATGATGAGCCAGAGAACGATGAAGCCGGTTCTCCGCAGCTCAGTGCTCACAACGCGTCACCGCTTCCAGCGCAGCACCGGCTGCCGCGCCGCCCGCGCCTCATCGAGTCTCCGCACCGGCGTCGTGTGCGGCGCACTGCG
>DATELS010000551.1:0-3316 GCA_035276365.1 Thermoanaerobaculia bacterium | reverse complement strand
GACCTCGTGCACCTCGTCGACGTTGCGGCGGAGGGTGTTCTGCAGGAGTCCGTTCAGACGGGAGACCTTCGCCCGATCCGCCAATCGGATCTCGACCGCGCGCGCGGCGAAGTCGCGCCCTCGACGCGCGCGTGGTTCACCGTTGCGTACAACTACGCGGTCTACGCGAACGAAGGCGGTCAATACGACGACCTGCTTGCGTACATTCGGGCACACAAGCTCCTGTGAGCGACCCGCCGAGCCAAGGCGAAACAGCCTGGACGGCGCGCCACCACGCGTCGACGCTTCTCGATCTCGGCCGTCCGGAAGATGCGCTCGTCCACCTCCGTCACGCTGCCGCGCTCGAACCGGAGGACGCGAGAACGCATTGCCTGATTGCGCTCGCGCATCTCAAGCTAGAACAGCATGGGGACGCGGCGAAGTCTGCGGAAACCGCGATCGCGCTCGCACCTGAAGCGGGCTGGCCTCATCGTCTTCGCGCACTCGCGCTCGTCGAACTGAAGCGAACGCGCGAAGCGAGGGAGGAGGCGCTCGAGGCATGCCGGCTCGAGGCAGAGGAGCCGCGGTCGTATCTCGCGTTGTCGAGCGCGCTCCGGGCGGACGGCGACCTTCCGGGAGCGCTCTCCGCCGCTCAACACGCCGTCGCTTTGGACCCCGAACTGTCGGATGCTCACAACCAAGTCGGATTGGTGCTGCTCGATCACGAGCGAAACCGCGACGCGGAGGAGGCGTTTCGGTCCGCGCTCGCAATCGAGCCGGAGAACGCCGTGGCGCTCAACAACCTCGCCGTCGCGAAGTTGCGGCGCGGCCGCAGGGACGCCGCGCTCGGCGAGTTCAAGCAGGCCTCGGCTCTCGATCCGCGCATGCAGGTCGGCCGCAGAAACGTCCTACTCGTTGGCGGCGGTCGCGGGCTCCGGCGGGTCGCGGTGACCTTCGCGGTCCTCGGCGTCATCAGCTGGGCGGCAACGAGACAGATCGGCGCTCTCATCTTCTGGCTCGCCGTCGCAGGCGCGGTCGAGGCCATCCGGCGCGCCCGGTTGCGCAAGCTCGATTCAACGGTTCGCGCGGTCGTACTCGACGACGCGCGGACTCGCCGCTTCCGGCCCACGCGTTGGGACTGGTCGTGGCCGACGCGATTGCGGCCGTGGTGGTGGCTCGTCCTCGCACGAATGCCCCCGCCCGCCGCGCTGCTTCTCAACGCAGCTTTGTTCGCGCTCGGGATCATCTTCGCGATCGCGCCGCTGGTTTTCCTCGGCGGCTTGACGCTCGTGTTCAGCGCTCTTCGTGTTGTGCGCTGGTGGCGGCTTACGCATCCAGGCGCAAAGTCCTGGCGCGCTCCGAGCTCCGACTGACGGCTTCGCGATTCACATGACGGGTTAAGGTCTCTTGCGTGGGGCGCATCGATGAGCGACTCGAGGAGCTCGAGCTCGAGTTGCCCGCGCCGATGGCGCCGCCCGGGAACTTCGAGTTGGTGACCGTGCACGGCGGTGTCGCGTATATCGCGGGACACGCGCCGATCGACGGGTCGACCGTGCTGGTCGAAGGCGCGGTCGGTCGAGAGCTAACGCTGGATGACGGCTACCGCGCCGCGTGGCTGACCGGCCTGTCGATCGTCGCGTCACTCAAGCACGCACTTGGCGATCTCGACCGTGTACAGCGGTGGCTTCGCGCCGTCGGCTATGTCCATGCGGCGCCGGACTTTCACGACAACGCGAAAGTCGTGAACGGCTTCAGTGATTTGATCGTCGAGATCTGGGGCGACGCTGGCCGGCATGCGCGCTCGGCTCCGGGTCAGGGCCCCTCGCCGCTCAACGTGCCCATCATCGTCGATGCCGTCGTGGAAGTTGCGGATTAAAGGATGAGCGCGTTCGACGATTTGCAATCGATTGCACCCCAACTGCTCGCCGACGGCTATGTCGCGCGCGCCGTCCACGGACGACAGTTGACGCTCGCGGTTGTCGAGATCGAGGCCGGCGCTGCGCTACCGGAGCACCAGCATGCGAATGAACAGTTCGGCATGGTCATCGAGGGCTCGGTTGTCTTTCGCGTCGGAGACGAGACGAAGACGCTCCAGCCTGGCTGCATCTGGAGGATCCCTTCGGACACGCCGCACACCGTGACCGGGGGCGCGCAGGGCGCAGTTGTCCTCGACGTGTTCTCACCTCCGCGCGAGGAGTGGATGAAGCAACAACCGCTCGAACAGCGGCCGACACAGTGGCCGCGATTCACAGAGACTTCTTAAAGCGGTCACACGTCCATCTCACGTCTGCGCGCGATGGTGCATGCATCAACGACGTGAAAGGAGCGTGAATGCAAGAAGATCGCAAAGGATTTCCACGGAGTGTCGCCATCGCGGCGATCGCAATCGGTCTGATCGGCGGCAGTTACGGCATCGCAACCGCTGCGAGCGGCAACGGGTCGAATGATGCGACCACGCCGAGCACCGCACCCGATCGTGCTCAGCCGTGGGGACATCAGCGCAGCGACGAGACATTGCTGACTGACGGCACCGCGACCAGCGTGCGCAACGCAGCGCTGGCGAAGGTCCCCGGCGCGACCATCGTGCGTGTTGAGACGGACGCGGACGGCAATGCGCCTTATGAGGCGCACCTCATCAAGTCGGACGGCACGCCCGCGACCGTGTACGTCGACAAGTCGTTCAACGTCGTGAGCGTCGAAACGCGCTAAATGCCAGCCCCCGCGAGGGGGCTGGCACTAAAACGGCGACGTCCGGTACGACTACGTCGTCCGTGCGCGTCGCCGCCCTCCTCATCTCACTCGGTTCTCTCCTCGCACCTCCTCCCCCGGCGGCGCCGCTACCCACCAGTGACGGCGCCGTCGTCAAAGCACTCGTCACGACCGACGCCGCCGTCCGTCGCGAGATCGACACGTGGCCGACGCCGCGCATGTCGTCGCCGCCGGCCGAGCTGACGCTGCAGGCGCTCTACGAGCAGCGGCTCTATCGAATGCTCGCCGTGCGTCCCGCGCTTGCGCGCTCGATCTACCGGCGCTTGCCGTCGCCGCTGCGCGCGCATGCGCGCGACGTCGTCAATGCGCACGCGGATCTCTTCCGCATCACGCCGCCATTGCGGACGCGGTACCCGCGGCTCGGACGTGCCGCACCGCCGGACGATCTGCTTCGTTGGTACCGCGAGGGGCAGCGGCGCTTTGCCGTTCCTTGGAATGTCCTGGCGGCCGTCAACTTCGTCGAGTCTGCGTTCGGGAAGCTGCGTTCTGCAAGCGCTGCCGGTGCACAAGGGCCGATGCAGTTCATGCCTGCGACGTGGCGTGCGTACGGCCTCGGCGGCAACATCAA
>DATELS010000550.1:0-4578 GCA_035276365.1 Thermoanaerobaculia bacterium | reverse complement strand
ATGCACGCGCTGCGCAGGCGCGCCGCGCGCGCCGCGCTGCATGCGGCGGACGCGTTCATCGCCGGATCGAACGCGATTCGCGACGATTACGCGAGCCTCGTCCCGCGCGCAACGCCGTTTCACGTGATTCCGTACGGCGTGGCCATCGGGCCGGCGGCATCGCGCCGCGAGGCGCGCTGCCCGATTCGCTTCGGCTACGTCGGCTCGATTGCGCCGCACAAGGGCGTGCATATCGCGGCGGAGGCGATGCGCGGCATCGATCCGCGGGACGCGCGGCTGCATGTGTGGGGCGACGCGACCGCGTTTCCCGCGTATGCGTCGCGTCTCGATGCGGTCGTGTTCGAAGGCACATTCGCGGAGGAGGACAAGCCGCGCGTGTTCGCATCGATGGACGTGCTGCTCGTGCCGTCGACCGGACTGGAGTCGTTCGGGCTCGCCGCGCGCGAGGCGATGGCGTGCGGCGTGCCAGTGATCGCGTCGGCGGGCGGCGCGCTGTCGGAGCTCGCGGGCGCGGAGCTCTTTCCCGCGGGCGATGCGGATGCGTTGCGCGCGATTCTTCGCCGCCTCATCGACGAGCCGCGTCTCATCGACGAGTGGTCGCGGCGCTTGCCGCAGCCGAAGCGCGATGACGTGCACGCGGAGGAGATCGAGCGCGTGTACCGCTCGGTGCTCGCTCGATGATCCGCGCGGTGGCGAATGTCATCCGCGGCGAGGGAATCGCGTCCTCGGTGCGGCGCGCGAGCGAGCGCGCGTACGAGGCGTTGCACCCGTTCGCGAGTGCAACAGGCGCGGAGATTCTGAACGTGGCACCGGGCGGCATCGCCGCGCGCAGCGGCGGCATCGCGGTGCAACTGAGGGCGCGTCTCCGCGCGGAGCGCACGATGCGCGAAGTCGCGCTGTCGCGCGACGTCCGTGGCGCGCGCGCGATTCATCTCGAAGGAACGAGCGGCATCGCGCTCGACGAAGTGCTGCGCTGGATCGACTCCGGCGTTCGCGTCGTCGTGAGCGTGCACGACTTCTCGCTCTTCTGCGCGCGCCCGCATCTCATCGAGCTGCCGATGGAGCGCTTCTGCTTTTACTCGCGCGACCTGGATCGCTGCGAACGCTGCCTGCGCCAGACCTGGGACGTGACGCGCGACGCGCAGCTCGCGCGCCGCACGCAGGCGCGGCGCATTCTCGAGTCGGCGACGGGAGTGATCTTCGCGTCGCGCTTTCTGCTCGAACAGCATCGCGAGCTCTTCGCGCCGCGCGCGATGAACGCCGCGGTCGTCGAGCCGGCGCTCGACGGCGAGGTCGTGCAGACGAGTGGTCGCGGCGTCGCATTCGCCGGCAGCGTGCAGGTGCACAAGGGCGCGCATCTGCTGCCCGACATCGCGCGCGGACGCGAGCTGCACGTGTTCGGCGGCGGCGACGTGACGCTGCTGCGCGCGCTGCGCCGCCATCCGAACCTCGTCATTCACGGCTACTACCGCGCCGGCACGCTGCCGTCGCTGCTCGCGCGGCATGACATCGGGCTCGTCGTGCTGCCGTCGATCTGGCCCGAGGCGTTTTGTCTCGCGATGAGCGAGGCGTGGCTCGCCGGTGCCTCCGTCGCCGCCTTCGACCTCGGCGCTCCCGCGCAGCGCATCCGCGAGCATGGCGGCGGCTTCCTCGCGCCGCTCGACTCGGGTGCGGACGGACTCGCGGAGATCGTCGAGCGCTGGCGCGAGGCGCCGAGTGCGCTCGCGCCGCGCGTGATGCGCACGCCAATGGACGCGGCGCGCGAGCACCTCGCGCTCTATCGCGCGTGGGGACTCTTGTCCTGACGCCACAGTTGCGCGGCGGCGTCTTCGTACACGAGCACGAAGTTGCCGTCGATGCGCGGCGCGGGTTTCGCGCTCTTCGCGACGAGCAAATACTCCGTGTCGATGCGACGCACTCGATCGTGTGAGTACGGCCCGATGACGTCGCCGAGCAGCTCTCCGCGCGCGTAGTACTTCAGGCGCTCGGCGCCGTAGACGTACACGCTCGCGTTGCCGGCGCGCATCAGCGCGGCGTACTCCGGTACGCGTTGCGTCAGCCACGCCTCGCGTTGTGCGGCGGTCGTCGGAGGGATGCCGAGGATCGCGATGCGGTAGAGGGCGTAGGCGATGCCGGGTGCGATCGCGAGCATCGCCAGCGCCGGAACCGCGCGTAGCCATCGACGCGCGACCGTGACGGCCGCGACGATGCCGAGGAGCGGCAGGAGCGGGACGAGGTAGCGCGAGTCCTGCGGCAGAAACGAGAACGCGACGAGATACGCCGCGACGATCATCGCCACGCAACGCGCGGCGACGCTGTGCCACGCCGCGACGAGCACGATCACCACCATCGCCAGGAAGAGCGGCGTGAACGGCGGCTGAGAGTTCACGCGCTCGCGCGCGAAGGTGACGTCCCACAGCACGCGCAGTGAGAACGCGGCGCGCGGTTGGGAGAACGACCACGCTGTCGTTCCGAACACACTCGGGAGAAATGGGAACACGGGATTGCCCGTCGTTGCGAAAAGCCAGAGCGTCATCGGCAGCGCGGCGGCGAGCGTCGCCAGCGCGAACGTCGCCAGCGCGCGCAATCGCTCGCGAAAGAGCAGCGCGACGACGACGAATGCCGCGGCCGCGAAGAAGAAGCCGAGGTACTTCACGCTGCAGGCGGTGCCGAGGAGGAAGCCGCTGAGCGCGAGCCATGGACGCGAGTCGTCGCGCGCGCGATCGAGCGCGGCGAAGCCCGCGGTCACAAAGAGGGTCAGCGCCGCGTCCGCGTACGTGATCGTGCCGAGGTGAATGACGATGGGCGAGCCGAGGAAGAGCGCGGACGCGAGCCAGCCCGCGCGCTCGTCGTAACGACGACCCCATTCGAACAGCACACCCGCGGTGAGCAGCACTTCCAGCAGCGCGACGAGATGCGTCGCCGTGTCGCCGACGAACGCGAACAGCGGCACGCACAGCAGCTCGTGCAACTGCGGGAACGCGCCGAAGCGCACGTCGCGCAGGAACCGCAGCTCGCCCGACGTCGCGAGCGCGCGCACGTACGGCAGGTGATAGAGCGTCTCGTCGAACGCGAGCGGCGGATAAAGCGCGAGCACGAGCACCGGCAGGAAGAGCAGCGCGAGCCACGCGCGCGGCGTGAACGTCACGCGACGCATCACTACAACGATCGCGATCGCGATGACGATCGCCATCGACCAGGCGCGCAACTGTCCGGCGAGCGCGAGAAAAAACAGCGCGTGCGCGAGCAGTGCGAGTTGGAACGCGCGCGTCACTGCCCCGTGCCCGCGAGCGACGACGACACCGCCCGCAGCATGAGCCGGAAGTCGAGCCACACCGACCAGTCGCACATGTACATCAAGTCATACCGCAGCTTCACCTCGGGTCTCGTGTCGTACTCCGACGAGACCTGCGCCAGCCCCGCGATGCCGGGGCGCACGAGCGAGCGCAGATCAAAGTCCGGCACGTCCTCGAGGATGCGGCCGACGAGCTCCGGCCGCTCCGGACGCGGGCCGACGAGACTCATGTCGCCGCTCCACACGTTGATGAGCTGCGGGAGCTCGTCGATGTGATAGCGCCGCAGCAGCGAGCCCGCGCGCGTGACCGCACCGCCGCGCATCGAGCGGAACTTCCACATGCCGTACGGCGCGCCGCCGAGGCCGACGCGCTCCTGGCGGATGAGGATGGGCAGGCCGTCCGCGAATGCGATCGCGCACGCGGCGATGATCCACACCGGCGCGCTGACGAGCATCAGAATCACGCTGCCGGCGACGTCGATCGAGCGCTTCACGACCGCGCTGAAGCCGTAGCCGCAGCTGACCGCGACTTCGACGAGCGGCTGATCGCCGATCCAGCCGAGCATGCGCGACGCGAGCAGCGCGTCGACGTGCGACGCGAGCATGAGGAAGCCGCGCGGGCCGCGGATGCGCAGGAGCTCGAGTCGCAGACGCGCGTCGGCGGACGGCGAGACGAGGATGACTTCCTCGACGTCGCGCAGCAGCTCCTGCACCGCGGGCTCGGCGAGCACGTCGAGATCGACGCTCGCCTCGCGCACGCGGATGCGTTGATCGTCGGCGAGCCGCAGGCCTTTGAGCGCCTCGTCGACGTCGTGTGCGTGGCCGATCAAGATCGTGTCGCGCGGGCGCACCGGCGCGATGACGCGCAGAATGCGACGCCACAGCGGCAGCGCGATCATCTCGAGCAGCGGCAGCGCGAGTAGCGTGAGTCGCGGCAGCGGACGCGCGAGCGCGGCGCCGGCGATGGCGACGAGCGCGCATTGAATGACGATGGCGGTGACGATGGACGGCCGCGTGCGCGGCGTGACGCGATCCTGATAGAAGCCGCTCAGCGCGAGCGCGGCGACGAGCGCGAACGCGACGAGGAGCACGAGCGGCGGATCGAGCGGCTTCGATGGAATCGCGGCGAGCGCGCCGTAGGCGATGAGGAAGTCGCCCGCGACGAGGATGCTCATGCGCAGCGCGCGCTCTTTCGAGCCGGGACGAATCATGCCGCGGCCTCGCGCGCGAGCACGAGCGCGGCGAGCTGCTCGAGCGTGCGCTGCCGCGCGTAGTGCGTCTGG
>DATELS010000549.1:0-16784 GCA_035276365.1 Thermoanaerobaculia bacterium | reverse complement strand
GAACTTCGCCGTGGGCATTCGCGCGCGACGGGATCATCCGAGAAGGGAAGGAGTCGGTGGATGTCTTGTCGGTCGACTGTTGGGAGCCCGCCATGGAAGTGCCGGTCATCGTGATGCAGCGGTACTTGCCGTGCCGCGCCGGTGGCGACTTTCGTCTTCGTGGGCCGATCGAGCTGGTCGTTTCCGGGCGCGTCGTGAGGGAATCAGCCGCTGCGGGTGCGATACAGATTGTGCGAGAAGGCATCCTCGCCCACAGCAAAGTTGCTAACCTTATTGCGAAATGGCAATAACCCGTAAGCCTCTGCTCGTAGTGGGCCTATTCGTGGCGGCGATTGGCGTGTGGCTGCCGTTGGTTGGGTCGTATGCGAGCGAATTCGTTGCGGTTGATCAATGCCTTGACTCCGGCGGTTCGTATGATTACGCAAGAAACACGTGCGATCATGAGCGTAATCACCCATACATCGGTTTCGCAGAGCGTCATCCGCAGCTCGTCGGCGCGAGTCCCGCAGCAGTTACGCTATCCGGTGTTCTATTGGTCGGAGCGCTCTGCATCGTCATGCGAGGTTCGTCGAACCGAAACGCCGGCTAACTTTGGTGTGAAGCTGATGCGGCCCGACACTGCCCCGGCAGCCGAGCTGCCTGCGTCATCGCCAGCGTCAGGGCGTCACGGCGGTTGCAGTTCGCCACTCGGTTCTTCGAACGTCATTGGCGGCAACCGCCATGCCGCACCGGCTTCGGCACGCGGGACCGGCCGCGACAGCTTACACCAAGGACGTTAGCCGGGCGGGAGACCACTTGCGCAGAGATTCAAAAGCAAAAGGACCGGCGCTTCGCCGCAGGTCGTCCGCAGTCCTCGCGAGATCGCCGAAGTGATCGTGCGCGGTACCCTCGGTGTTCATCATGGTCGAAAATCCAAGGAGCCGCGTGACGTTCGCCGCGTTCATGATCACGGTTTTGCGAAGCGAGAAATCGCACCGGGTGTTGTGCAGATCGGCACTCTACGGAATCGACCGCACATTCACCATCCACAATGACTCGGCGCTACCAGGAGTAGAAGAAGAAGGCTAGCGGCTGGCGTTCCCCCGCAGTTCAGAAGCACCGAGGTAAGCTCTTGCCTTTAGTACGAGAGCTTGCAGTGCTTCTGAACTGCAGGGGAACGCCAGCCGAGCTCGCGGTGATCCATTCACTTCATGCTGCCCTCGCTTGCGACCATGCCGCGACGTGAATCGAGCACGCTGCATTGGCGTTTCGGCAGCGCCGAGTTAACTCCGCAGTCGGCGGGCTTCGAGTCCACGCTGCACACCGTCCAGCCGTCGCATACTTGCACTCGATCGCGTCGCGAGGAACGGTTGTCAAGCCGGTCGGGAGGAGTAGGGCTTGACAACCGTTTCTCGTGACGCCAGAACTCAGATGCGGCGGCTGGACGAGCCACAGTACTGGAACAACGAAGGCATCCGCTCGGCTAACTTGCCACAGAAGCTGACGCCGGGCCGTTCGCTGGCCCGGCGCTGAAGCGCCTCGAGCACAGCGGACTTCGTCCGCTGCGCCCTCGGCATCGGCAGCCTCGGCGCAGCTTAGTGGTCGGACGTTGGGCCGACGAGGGTAGGGTTTTGGACTCCTAGAAACACTCCTTCAGGCATGCGAAAACTATCAGCGGTACTGGCGATCGGAGCGATGCTAACGGCAGCCTGTGGTTCAAGCACCACGAAACCGCACTCTCCGGCTGTTGGAAGCGACAACTGTGGACCGGCGCCCTCCAATTTTGAGTTTATGGTGGGTCCCGATATTCATCTCGCTCAAGCGCCGCTGCCTTGCATGCGAATGTATCGGAGTGTTCAGGATCGCCCGAGCCAAGATCCCGAAATGGCGGTGGCCGTGGCGATATCGGGCGGAGGCTACCGAGCTGCGAACTTCGGCCTCGGAGTTTTGCTCGCCCTAGAAAAGCTGCCCATGCCAAGCGGGCAAAACGTCCTCAGCGAAGTCGACTACTTCTCGACTGTATCTGGCGGAGGATTTCCAGTCGGTGCTTACATCGCTAGTTTGCTAACGGCCAGGCGGCAGCCATTTCATATTATTCAGCGCGTACACGACCTGTGCTTCACATGTCGCAGACTAGTGCGGACCTGCCATAACGTTGCCGTATAGTCGTGGAAACGAGGCGTGCAAACGGGGGACGCACGTGCTGCTGGTGGTGCCCGTGGTGAGTGCAGAAGATGGCGTGCCGCTAAGACAGAGGCCATTTTGCCGATGTGTGTGGCGCGTCTCCCCCCGACTTTCAGCGAATCTATCGAGAAGACGACCGACGCAACCTCCTCACCCGTTCTTGATCCGCAGCACGTTCGAGATCACGTCGTTGTAGAGGACGACGATCATGAGCGTGGCCAGGACGGCGAAGCCGGCCTGTTGGATCCTTTCCTTCACGCGCAAGGAGAGGTCGCGGCGGGCGATGCCTTCGATGAGGAGGATCATGATGTGGCCGCCGTCGAGGACGGGGATGGGGAGGAGGTTCATGACGCCGAGTTGGAGGGAGATCATCGCGAGCAGGGCGAGGAACTGGATCGGGCCGCGGCGCCACATGTCGCCGGAGATGCGCGCGATGTTGATCGGGCCGCTCAGCTCCTTCACGCTGCCTTCGGCGCGGAAGAGGCGGCTCAGCGCGGACATCGCCAGGCGCAGCATCTTCCAGTTCTCCTGCGCGCTGTAGCGCAGCGCGGGGAGAAGCGTCAGCTTCAGCTTCTTCGTGCGCGGCATCATGCCGCGCAGCAGTTCGTCGTTCGCATCCGTCGCAGGCGCGAGCGTCGCGGCCACCGTCTGCGATCCGCGCGCGAGCTCCAGTGCGAGCGGCTTGCCCTTCGCCGCATCGGCGAGATTCGCGTAGTCGTCGAGTGACTGCACCGGATGGCCGTTCACCTTCGTGATGCGGTCGCCGGGCTGGATGCCTGCCTTCTCCGCGGGCGAGCCCGCGTCCACCCGTCCGATGATCGGGAAGACGAGACCCGTGAATCCCGCGCGTCCCACCGGACCGTACTCGCTCGTCTCGCGCGACGGCGTGAGCGTCGTCTCGTGCTTCGCGTTGCCGCGCATGTAGATCACGTGCAGCGGCGTTCCCGCGTTCATCGACACGAGCAGCTTGATGTCGTCGAAGTCGTGCACCGTCTCGCCCTGGATCGACACGATGCGGTCGCCGTTCTGCAGACCCGCGCGCGCGGCGGGGTTGTTCGGGATCACCTTCTCGATGATCGTCGTCGTCACGAGCTGCTCCATGCCCGCCATCGCCAGGATGGCCATGAAGCTGATCGCGATCACGAGGTTCATGAACGGACCGGCGAAGAGAATCAGGAAGCGCTGCCACTTCGGCTTCGACAGGAACTCGTCCGGCGCGCCGGCGACGTTCTCTTCCGGCGTGTCGCCGGCCATGCGCACGTAGCCGCCGAGGGGGATGAGCGAGACGCGATAGTCCGTCGGACCCTTGCGGAATCCGGCGAGCCGTTTTCCGAAGCCGAACGAGAAGACGAGGACGCGGACTCCGAAGAGCTTGGCCATGAAGAAATGGCCCGACTCATGGACGAAGATCAGGAAGCCGAGTCCGATGACGAAGGCGAGTACGTTCTGGGCGGCGAGGTTCATTCAGCGGTTTCGATCGTTCTTCAGCGACGGACTGCAACATCGATTCCGCGCGCCTCGTTCCGTGCCCACGAGTCCCACGCCAGCGCATCCTCGACCGAGGAGATCGCGCGGACGTTGCCGGCATGGCGGTCGAGGACGCGCCTGACGATGTCTACGATGGACACGAACGGAAGTTCTCCCGCCAGGAAGCGCTCCACCGCGATTTCGTTCGCCGCGTTCAGCACCGCCGGCATCGACCCGCCCTCGGTGCACGCCGCGTACGCGAGCTCCACGGCCGGATAGCGCTGCGGATCGACGGGGAAGAACTCCAGCGTGCGCATGCGCGCGAGATCGAGCCGCGCGAACGGCGCCGGGACGCGCTCCGGATACAGCAGCGCATATTGGATCGGGAACTTCATGTCCGTCGTCGAGAGTTGCGCGAGGATCGAGCCGTCGACGTACTCCACCATCGAGTGCACGATCGACTGCGGATGGATCGCGATGTCGATGCGATCCGCGGGCTGCGCGAAGAGATGATGCGCCTCGATCACCTCGAGGCCTTTGTTCATCATCGTCGCCGAGTCGATCGAGATCTTGTTGCCCATGCGCCACGTCGGATGCGCGAGCGCGGCCTCGATCGTGATGTCGTCGAACGTCGTGAGATCGCGATGCAGGAACGGTCCACCCGACGCGGTGAGGATGATGCGCTGCACTTCCGGATGCGTGCCGCAGCGCAGCGCCTGATGCACCGCGTTGTGCTCCGAGTCGACGGGGAGGATCTCGCCGCCGTGCTCCGCTGCGGTGCGCGTCATTACGTCACCCGCCGCCACCAGCACTTCCTTGTTCGCGATGCCGACGCGCTTTCCTTCGCGCAGCGCGGCGTACACGGGCGGGATGCCCGCGGCGCCGACGATCGCGGCGATCACCGCGTTTGCGGACGGCATCGACGCCACCGCGCACGCGCCTTCGATTCCGGGGATGATCTCCACGCCGTCGCCGACGAGTCCGCGCAGACGTCGCGCGTCGTCTTCGCTGCGCACCGACGCGAGCTCCGGGCGATAACGCGCGATCTGCTTCGCGAGCAGGTCGATGTTCGCGCCGGCCGCGAGTCCGACCACACGCAGCTCGTCCGGAAACGCGTCGACGACGGCGAGCGTGCTGCAGCCGACGGAACCGGTGGAGCCGAGGATGGAGAGGTTGCGCATGCGCGTCAGGCCTGCATGATGTTCAACGATCCGAACCCGTGCACGATCAGCGTCCAGTAGCAATAGAGGATCGGCGCGGTGAAGAGAATCGAGTCGAAGCGGTCGAGGAATCCGCCGTGACCGGGGATGAGCGTGCCCGAGTCCTTCACGTCCGCGGAGCGCTTCCACATCGACTCCGCCAGATCGCCGACCACGCCGGCGAACGAGAGCAGCACGCCGGCGATGACCGCGTGATGCAGCGGGAAGTTCTTGAAGAAGGTGAAGTGGATGACGATGGCCGCCACGATCGACGTCACGATCCCGCCGATCAATCCTTCCACCGTTTTCTTCGGGCTGATGCGCGGCGAGAGCTTGTGTTTTCCGAACTGCTTGCCGACGTAGTACGCGCCGCTGTCGCCGAGCCACACGACGAGGAGCAGGAAAAAGATCAGCTTCGAGCCGTCGTCGAAGTCATTGCGCAGGCGGATGAGCGAGCCGCCGAGCATGCCCACGTACGTCGTCGCGAGGACGGCGATCGCGCTCGATGGCAGCGAGTCCTCGAGCGTCCGTCGTCCGAGGACATACGACGCCGGGATGATCAGCAGCGCGGCGAACATCCCCAGCTCGACGGAGAGCTGCGGCAACACGAACGCGGCCATGATCACGAGCATCAGCACGATGCAGAGCGTGACCGGCATCTCGTAGCCCTTCTTCTTGCCGAGGGAGAGGAACTCGAACATGGCCAGGATGGAGATCAGCGCGATCGTGGCGTCGAACAGATAGGGATGGCCCCAGCCGACGATCCAGATGGCGCCCGGTGCGGCGATGGCGGCGGTGATTTCGCGGCTGAAGCGCATTCGTTACGAGGAGGCCGAGTCGTCCGCCTCGACGAACATCTCCACATCGGCCGGCTCGACTCCGCCGTACCGCCGCTCGCGCGACTGAAAGTCGATGATGGCCTCGAAGAGATGTTTGCGGCGGAAGTCGGGCCAGAGCACTTTCGTCACGTGGATTTCGGCGTATGCGATCTGCCAGAGGAGGAAGTTGGAGACGCGCAGCTCGCCGCTCGTGCGGATGAGCAGGTCGGGATCGTCGACGTTCGCGGTGTAGAGGTGATCGGAGAAAAACGCCTCGTCGATCTGCGCGTCGCTCATCTCCTTCTCGCGCAGGATGGCCATGATGCGGTTGCACGTGTCGACGATCTCCGCGCGGCCGCCGTAGTTGAGCGCGATCTGAAACAGCAAACCGGTGTTGCCCGCGGTCTTCTCCTGCGCATAGCGCAGCTCGCGCTGCACGGACGGATCGAGTCCGTCGACGCGGCCGATGGGCATGAAGCGGATGTTGTTCTCCATCAGCGTCTGCAGCTCTTTGCGGAGGTACTCCTTGAGCAGCATCATCAGCGTCGCGACTTCGTAGCGCGGGCGCTTCCAGTTCTCGACGGAGAACGCATACAACGTGATGACGCCGAGCTCGAGCCGCGCGGCGGTCTCGACGATCTCGCGCACGGACGCGATGCCGGCGCGATGGCCTTCGACGCGCGGCAGGTTGCGCGCGCGCGCCCAGCGTCCGTTGCCGTCCATGATCACGGCGATGTGCCGCGGAAGGCGCGTCAGGTCGATCTTCTCGACCATCGTTTCCTCGGCGGAGCCGGGCTCCGCCAGCTTGCGCACGTCGATCATGTGAGGGCGGATGTTAGCGCACTTCGTAGTGCACGGCGCAGAGCACGAGTCCCTTCGCCGGAGCGGTCCACCTCGCTTCGGTGAAGAGCTTTGTCGCGTCGAGCTTACCCCGCCCGACCTCGATCAGCGACCCGGCGATGCGCCGGACCATGGAGCGGAGGAAGCCGTCCGCGGTGACGCGAATGCGAATCGCGGAGCCGTCGCGGATGACTGAAATCGTCCCGATGGTCCGCACGGTCGACTCGACCTCGGGATCGGCGACCGTGAAGACTTTGAAGTCGTGCGTGCCGGTGAGCGTCTGCGCCGCGTCGTGCATCTGCGCAACGTCGAGCTCCTGCGCGACATGCGCGTGCGTCTCGCTCGCGAAGACGTCGGCGACGGACGCGTTCCAGATGCGGTACTCGTACGTTTTCGACTTCGCGTCGAAGCGCGCATGAAACTCGTCGCTGACGGTTTGCGCATCGACGATGCGCACGTCCGGCGGCAGCAGTTGATTGAGTCCGAGGATGAGGCCGCGCGACGGAATCTCGAACGGGACGTCGACGTGTGCGCGCTGCGCCTCAGCGTGCACGCCCGCGTCTGTGCGTCCCGCGCTGTGCAGTCGCACGGGCTCGCCGAACATTGACGCCATCGCCTCCTCCACCACCTGCTGCACGCTCAGCGCGTTCGCCTGCTGCTGCCAGCCGGCGTAGCGCGTGCCGAGGTACTGAAGGGTGAGGAGGAGCCTCACTGGTTCTGCGCGATGATCTGTTCTCTCGCGAAGCCGCTCACGCTCGACACCTGATCGACGACGCCGATCGAGATCTTGTTCAGGCCGCGCTCGCAGATCAGCTCCAGCGAGTACGTGTAGAACTTCCCGTTGATCTTCTTGATGTCGGCGGCCGGCACGCGAATCTGGTGCGACTTGCGCGCGACGTCGGACATGTCGTTGTCCTTGTTGCCGACGACGACGTACACGTCGAACCCGCCCACGTACTCCGCCTCGCCCTGCGGGAGCAGCGTCAGCGACTCCATCGGAATCTGCACGTCCACCGGCACGCGGAAGTATCCGTCCTCGGTCGGAATCGGCGAGCCGACGCGTCCGAGGATGCCGAGGTCGTTGTGCTTCGTGCGATAGAGGAGGTTCGCGATCACGCGATCGCTCATCTCCGCGAACACCGACTTCTCGACGAACGTCTGCCGCGCGCGAACGCGGTAGTCCTTGTTCTTCACCTTCACGTTGAGATAGCGCTGGCGGTCGACGCGCTCCGTCCCCGCGCGGTAGCCGAGGGAGTAGTAGGACTCGAGGTCCTTCTGAATGCGCTGGAACGCGAGGTTGAAGTTGTTCGTGTTCACCGAGGCGATGCCGCCGGTCATGTCGGCCATGAGCTGCATCGACTCCGTCGAGTTCGTGCTCGAGATGTGCGCGACGTTCTGCGGCGTCGGGCGCGAGTACTCGGCCGACATCTCGTTCGCGACCGTATTCAGTCCCGCGGCGTGAATCGCGTACAGCGTGATGCCGTTCGCGTTCGCGGTCTTCGCGACCGACTGGATGAGATTCGAGCCGTCGTACGTCATGCCCTCGAGCATGGACGAGCCGACGTTCGACCAGCCCTTCTCCTTGCCGATCTCGTCGATGAACATGAACATCTCGCGGCCGGGCTGGATGGGGAAGCCTTCGCTCGTGAGGACGAGGACCTTCTTGCCTTCGACGCCGGCGAGCGTCGACATGAGCGCGTTGATCGACGCGACGCTCTGCCGCAGGTCATGCTCGACCGACGATGCGTACATGCGCGCGGTGGCGAGGGCGTCTTCGTAGGACGAGGCGTCGCGGATGCGATCTTCGACCGACTTGCGCTCGCTGTTGTTGGCGATGCCCTGGCCGGACTCGGAGCTCAGCGCGTCGAGCATCGACTTGATCTGCGAGGAGTCGCGCGTGAACGGCACGCGCACTTTCATGCTGCGGTTGTAGGTGGCGATCATCGCCTCGTCGCCCGGACGCATGATCGAGTCGCAGAAGTCTTTCATCTGCTTGAAGACGCGGTTGCGGTTGAACGGGGAGAGCGACAGGTTGTCGACGTAGAAGATGATCCGCCGCTTCATCTCCTCGGGCACTGCATCCTTGCGCTCGGGCGCGGTGACGCGTCCGCCGACTTCGTCCGCGATGGCGCCCTTCTGCTCGCTGCCCGAGACTTCGTAGAAGTTCGTGATGACCTTCGGGACGTTGTTCTCGTAGATCTCGAAGTCTTCCTTCTTCAGGCCCGGGACGGGATTGCCGCGCTTGTCCGTGACGACGACGTCGACGTTGATGACGCGGACGTCGATGTTCTCGACGAGCTTCGGCAGCTCGGGCTCGGCCGGCTTCTTCTGGGCGAATACTGGGGCCGCAAGGATCACGGCCGCGATGAGCGGAAGAGTGCGTTTCAAAGTGAGGCCTCCGGGAGTCTCAAAGTCTCAAAGTCGCAAAGTCTCAAAGGCGGCTCTCTTTGAGACTTTGCGACTTGAAGACTTTGCGACTTCTCTACGACGATCGCGGGTGGGCGCGAGTTTCGCGTGCGAGAATACTGAACCGCCGGAAGGAAACCGGTCGAGGTATTGAAAATTCCGATGATGCTCCCTGGTTCCAAGCTCGCCCAAACTCAACCGGGCAAACAAGATCCGCTCACTTTTTCGAAGATGGCGGGCGGTGGAAACGACTTCGTCGTGGTGGACAATCGCGTGGCGAAGATCGCGGACGGGACGGATCTCGCGCGGCGCATCTGCACGCGCGCGCTCTCGGTCGGCGCGGACGGACTCATCCTCATCGAAAGCTCGGCGCGCGCGACCTTCCGCATGCGCTACTACAACTCCGACGGCTCCCTCGGCGCCTTCTGCGGCAACGGCACGCGCTGCGCGGCGCGCTTCGCGTTCCTGAACGTGATCGCCGGTAAGAAGATGACGATCGAGACGGACGCGGGCATCGTCGGCGCGGAGATGGGCGAGGGCGGGCAGGTCACGATCTCGCTTCCGCCGCCGTACGCGTTCCGCGCGAAGCGGCCGCTGGCGATCGGCGCGCAGACGATTCACGGCAGCTCGGTCATGGTTGGCGTGCCGCATTACGTGATCTTCCTGCGGGGCGAGTTGTGGCAGCAGGAGATCGTGCGCCTCGGCCGCGCGATTCGCATGCATCCCGAGCTGCAGCCGGACGGCGCGAACGTGAACTTCGTGGTCGTGCGCGACGCGCACTCCATCGAGGTGCGGACGTACGAGCGCGGCGTGGAGGCGGAAACGCTGTCGTGCGGCTCGGGCGTCGTCGCGTCGGCGGTGACGAGCGCGTTGTTCGGACGCGTGCAGTCGCCGGTCTCGGTGCTGACGCGCAGCGGCGTCACGTACGAGGTGACGTTCGAGATGCGCGACGGCCATCCGGACGAGGTGCGCATGCGCGGCGACGCGCGGCTCATCTATCGCGCTACCATCACGCCGGAGACCCTGGAGGGGTTCGATCCCGATTTCATCCGCGACCCCTCTCCTCGGGTCACGGTTTCGTAGTGGAACGATTTCGCTGGGTCCTCACCGCGATTCTCTCGGCATTCGCCTGCCATTTCGTCGTCGTGCACGCGACGCCGATCGATCGCGCGCTGCCGCTGCTCGCGGTGATGGCGACGCTGCTCGCGTGGGCTTCGTATGCGGAGCTGATGATCGCGGTGCCGCTGCTGATGATCGCTGAAGTCGCGTTCAGCGACGAGCCGATGCGACTGCTCGCGTTGGGCGCGGTGATGGCGTGCGTCGTCGCGATCGCGATCGTGCGGCGACCGCTTGTCGCGTTGCTCGCGGCGATCGTCCTGCTGCGTTGGATTCCCGTCGATCACATTGGACGCGAGCTCGTGCTCCTCGCGCTCGCAATCGCAATCTTCCTCGTGCTCGAACGCACTCCGTTCGCGGCGATGGTCGCGGCGATCGCGGCGCTGATCACGCCCGCGGTGCCGCTGCGCACGCTCGCGCTGCCGATTCTCGTGCTGATCGTGGCGATGGCGGCGCGCGGCTTCGGCATGCCGCGCGTGCGTGTCGCGTGGGCGTCGAGCATCGTCGTCGCGTTCGCGGTGCTGTTCTTTCCGTGGAGCGGCATCGTCGCGCGCGCGTTTCCCTACTTTCTGAAGCAGCCGAAGGCGAGTCCGAAGCGGCTGAGCATCGACGCGCTTCCGCCGAGTCACGCGGTCACGCTCGACGTGCCGGACGGCGCGAAGTCGCTGATCGTCTCAGGCGCGAATGTCGCGCATCTGCGACGCGGCGCGCGGCTCGGCACGCTGCAGCCGGGGAACGTCGCGCTGACGATCGGCGATGCCGCGGACTGGGGCTACATGCGCCGCGATCAGTTCTACGGCTCGCGCAATCCGCTGCCGCGCGATCCGGCCGGTGTCATCCGCGGCTACGGCTACACGGCGTGGCTCGACGGCGCGGGACGCGTGGCGTTGCCCGCGGGCGCGCGTCGCATTCGCGTCGTTGCGGACGCGAGTCTGCCGCAGGACGCATCGCTGCAGGTCGAAGGGTTCGAGTGATTCCGTTCACCGTCGCCGCGCTCTTCGCGTTGCCGCTCGTCGTGCTGCGCGGCCGGACGTTGTTCCGGTATTTCGCCACCGACGCCGCGACGTGGCTCTTCGCGTGGATTCTCTGGCGACGCCTGCCGGGCTTCGATCCGTATCTCGCGTTCGTCGCGGTCGCGGTGCTGAAGCTCGCGACGTTCTCGCTGTTTCTCGCGCGCGGCGCGAATGTGCGCTGGTCCGCGCTGCGCGCGGCGCTGCTCGCGGCGATCGTGTACAGCGTCGCGATTCCGGCGATGCTCCGCACGCCGATCGACGGCGACGAGCCGTACTACCTCCTGCTCACGGAGTCGATGACGCACGACCGCGATCTCGATCTCGCGAATCAGTATCGCGATCTCGCGCACAGCGCGACGGGACGCACGGACCTCGAGCCGCAGTTCGGCGATCCGGTCGGACCGCGCGGCGAGCGCTATTCGCGTCACGAGCCGTTCCTGCCGCTGCTGATGATTCCGGGCTACGCGCTTGGAGGTTTGTACGGCGCGCTGGCGACGATCGCGCTGTTCGGCGTCCTGCTCGTGCGTTCGACGATTCGCTGGATGGAAGACGAAGGCATCAGCGACGCGGCTGCGCGCGCGGTCTTCCCGTTCTTCGCGTTCGCGCCGCCGGTGCTGTTCTACGCGACGCGCATCTGGCCGGAAGTCCCCGCGGCTTTTTTCTTCGTCGAGGCGATTCGCGGCCTGCGCGAGCATCGCTTGAAGCGCTGGCTCCCCGCGCTCCTCGGCCTCGTGTTGCTCAAGCTGCGCTTTCTGCTCGTGGCGGTGGCGCTCGTCGCGGCGGGCATGGGACGCATCCGCCGCTACGCGCCGATCGCGATTGCCATCGCGATCGCCATCGTCCTCGTGCCGCTGGCGATCATGTGGATCACTACAGGCTCGGCGACGAGCGTGCACTCGTGGGGCGAGATTCTCCCCGCGCCCGGCGAGCGTTACGTCACGGGCTTCTTCGGCCTGCTGACGGACGGCATGAGCGGCATCCCGTTTCAGGCGCCGTTCTATCTCCTCGGCCTCTTCGCGATCACGCGCTGGCGTTCCACCCCTCCCGGCTTCCGTCTCGGCATCCTCGGCGCCGCGCTCTACATTCTTTATCTGCTGCCGCGTCCCGAGTGGTACGGCGGATGGGCGCCGCCGCTGCGCTACGTCGTCTTCGTCATGCCGGTCCTCGCCCTCGGCGCCGCCGCGCTCTGGGATCGCATCTCGAGCGGCTTCGTGGCGATCGTGAGCGCATGGACGATCGCTCTCGCCATTCACGGTCTCGCGTATCCGTGGCGTCTTTTCCACGAGGCGACGGGCGAGAACGCGGTGGGGGAGTGGCTGTCCGCGCACTATCACTCCGACTTCTCGCGACTCTTCCCGAGCTTCATCCGCATGAACTTCGCGGCGTGGATCGGCGTGATCGTCGTGCTGCTCATCATCGCCATCCGGCCGAAGCTCGATCTCGCGATTCCGCTCTGCGCCGTCGCGATCGGCGTCGCGTTCCGCTTCGGACTGCAGCCCGCGCCGCGCGTCGAATTCGAAGACGCGCACGTGATCAATCGCGGCGGCGAGCTTTATCCGCCGGTCTTCACGATGATGCGCTCGACCTATCGCGGCGGGCGCATTCTCGGTGCCGGCGACTCCCTCGAGTTTCTCGCCAGCCGCGGCGCGTGGACGCTGCATGCGATCACGGGACTCGGCGCGACGATCGAGATCGACGGGCAGACGATCGCCATCGCTCCGAACGCGCGATACCAAACGTTTCGCGTGAATGTGCGCAACGAGGGACGCGTGACGCTGCGCTGTCTCAGCGGGGCGGTGAACCTCGACAGGATGGAGCGCGATGGCTGACGTCGACGTGATCGTGCTCGACGTCGACGGCGGTGCGATGCTCGAGGAATGCCTCGCCTCGATCCGCGAGCAGACGATCCCCGCGCGCATCGTCGTGTTCGACAACGGCTCGCGCGTGCCGGTGCGCGCAGACGCGCAGGTGATCCGCAGCGAGACGAACCTCGGCTTCGCCGGTGGTGCGAACGCCGCGTATCGCGCGACGTCCGCGCCGTACGTCGCGCTCGTGAACAACGACGTCGTGCTGCATCCGCAGTGGCTCGCGTCGGTCGTCGAGGCGCTCGAACGCGACGCGCAACTCGCGGCCGTGCAGACGATCATCCGCCGTCCCGATGGCGCGATCGACGGTGCCGGGATCGACATCAGCGACGGCACGTTTCGCCAGATCGGGAACGGCTACGCGGTCGGCGCGCCGCTCGCGGTCGCGTGGGGCGTCTCCGCGACGGCGACGTTGTATCGTCGCGCGGCAGTCGGCGCGCAGCTCTTCGACGAGCGCTTCTTCACGTACTACGAAGACGTCGAGCTTTCCGCGCGACTGCGCGCCGCGGGATGGCGCACCGCCGTGCTGCCGGTGATTCGCGCGACGCATCGCGGGTCAAGCAGCGCGAACGTGTTACGCGGTGATGCGCTTCGGCTCCGCACCCGCAACCGCTATTTCGTCGCGCGCATGCATCGCGGCGCGGGCCGCATCCGCGCGCTGCTGTGGGAAGATGCGCGGCTCGCGCTGCGCGGCCGCACCTCGCTGCGCGGCGTGATCCAGGGACTATGTTCAACGTTGTAGTGCACACGCCCGACGTCGTCGGAGAACGCATGGCCGGACCGGGAATCCGGGCGTGGCATCTCGCGGACGAACTGGCGAAGCATGTGCCGGTGACGTTGATTGCGAAGCGGGGCGATGGCGCGATGCAGGTCGTCGAACACGGCAGCGCCGCCGCGCGCGACGCGATGCGCGATGCCTCGGTGCTCATCGGCCAACCGGCGCGCGGTTTTCGCAAGCGTCGCCGCGAGCAGCGCATCGTGTACGACCTCTTCGATCCCACCGTGCTCGAGCTGCGCGAGCTTTACGGCAGCGCGCCTTCCGTGCGGCAGCGCGTGCATCTCGCGGCGGAGTGGTGGAGGTTGTCCGAGGCGCTGGCGAGGGCGGATGTGTTGATGTCGGCCGCGCATCGGCAGCGCGACTTCTATGAGCGTCTGCGCAGCGGCGAGGCGTCGTGGATCAACGTCCCGTTCGGTATCGACCTCGAGGAAACGCGCGTCTGCGCGAAGCCCGCGGCGAACATCGTCGTGTGGGGCGGCGGTCTGTGGGAGTGGCTCGATCCCGCGACGGCCGTCGAAGCCGTCCTCCGTGTCGACGGCGCGAAGCTCCTCTTCCTCGGCCGCGCCCGTCCGAACCGTCACGTCGTCGACCGACGCCGTGACGATCGTCTCGACGCGCTCCTGCGCCGCGGCGGCGATCGCGTGTCGGCGAACGACGACTGGATTCCGTATCGCGAGCGCCTCGCGTGGTTGCGCTCGGGCAAAATCGCTATCATGCTGCACCGTCGCACGGCGGAGGCGGAGTACTCCATTCGCACCCGGCTGTTCGACGCCATCGCGGCGGGCACGCCCGTCATCGCCTCGTCGGGCGGCTTCGCGGCCGATCTCGTCGAGCACGAAGGACTGGGCATCGTCGTCCCGCCCGGAGACGTCGCCGCGGTCGCGGACGCGATTCGCCGCCTCCTGAACGACGACGAAGTTCATACTGCCTGCGTAAAGAATTTGGAGCGGGTGCGGCCGAGGTTCGCGTGGGATGTGGTGACGCGACCGCTGGTCGATGTTGTGCTGCAATGGCGAACGCGATGATCGAAGCGACAGAGAACGCAGCGGCGGCGACGCGAGTCCGCCCGCTCGACCTGTCGATTCTCATCGTCACCTGGAACAGCGAGCGCTGGATCGATCGCTGTCTCCGCTCGATTCCCGCGGCCTGTGAGGGACTCGAGTACGAGGTCGTCATCCACGACAACTCCGTCGACAACGCCGGCTTCGCCGCGGGAACGAACCGCGCGTTCGGACGCTCGACAGGGCGCTACGTCTTTCTGCTCAATCCCGACTGCGAGCTCGCGCCGCGCGCGATCACGTCGCTGTTCGAGTTTCTCGAAACGCATGCGCACATCGCCGCCGCCGCGCCGCTGCTCAGCGACGATGAGAGCGGCGACTCGCAGCGCGAGTTTCAACTGCGACGCCTGCCGACGCTCGGCACCCTCGCCGCGGAAGTGCTCCTGTTCGACAAGCTCTTTCCGAGGAATCCCGTGACGGCGCGGTATCGCTATCACGACCTCGATCTCACGGCGCCGCGCAAGATCGAGCAGCCCGCGGCCGCGGCGCTGCTCCTGCGACGCGAAGTCGTCGACGAGATCGGGCCGCTCGACGAGCAATTCGCGCCGGCGTGGTTCGAGGACGTCGACTACTGCCGACGGCTCGCGGAGGTGCACAAGGAAGTGTGGGTCGTCCCCGAGGCACACGCGCGGCACTTCGGCGGCGCGAGCCTGGAGCACATGAACTTCGCGGGCTTCGTCGACATCTGGTATCGCAACATGTGGCGCTACGCGCGCAAGTGGATGCGGCCGGCGCAGGCGGAGTCGCTGCGCTGGATGATCGTCGCCGGCATGCTCCTCCGCTGCGGCGCCGGATTCCTCGGGCTGCGCCCCGCGGGCGTCGCGCGCTGGGACGCGTTCCGCGCGTACGCGGCGGTCCTGAAGAAAGCATTGCATCGATGGGACTCGTCTCCGTCGTCATCGTGACGTGGAACAGCGCGCGCTACCTGCCGCGCTGTCTCGAGGGGATCCGCCAGCAGACGCATACACCGATCGAATGGATCGTCGTCGACAACGCGTCGAGCGATGAGTCGGTGGCGCTGCTCGCGCCGCACGCTGCGCAGGTCATTCGCAACGACACGAATCGAGGATTCAGCGCGGCGGTGAATCAGGCGCTGCGCGTCGCGCGCGGTGAGTACGTGCTGCTGCTCAATCCCGATTGCCATCTCCTGCCCGAATACGCGGAGAAGCTCGTGAACGTGCTTCGCGACGATGTCGGCGCGGCGACGGGCGTGCTCCTGCGCGCGCGCGGATTCGCGATCGAGCCGACGAATGAGATCGACTCCGCGGGCATTCGCATGACGCGCAGCGGACGGCATCTCGACATCGATGTGCGTCCGCAGCGCGTGACCGAAGTCTTCGGAGTCAGCGGCGCCGCGGCGATGTTCCGCGCGGACTTTCTGCGCGAGGTCGCCATCGACGGTGAGATCTTCGACGAAGACTTTTTCGCGTATCGCGAAGACGCCGACCTCGCCTGGCGCGGACGTCTCTTCGGCTGGCGCGCCGTGTGTGAGCCCGCGGCGATCGCGCATCATGTGCGGCGCGTGACGCCGGAGGCGCGTCGCGAGCTGCCGGCGTCGATCAACATGCACTCGGTCAAGAATCGCTTTCTGCTGCGCATCAAGAACGAAGGCGCGTACCTCGCCCTGCGCAATGCGCCGTTCGAGCTCGCGCGCGATCTCGTCGTCATCGCGGCGGCGATGTCGATCGAGCTGACGTCGCTGCCGGCATTCGCGTGGCTCTGGCGCAATCGCGCGCGCGTGCTCGCGAAGCGGCGCGCGATTCAGTCGCGGCGCAAAGTCTCCGATCGTGAGCTCGCGCGGTGGTTCGCGTGAGACTGGCGATCCTCGGCACGCGCGGCGTTCCGCCGTCGTACGGCGGCTTCGAGACGATGGCCGCGGAGCTCGGGACGCGACTCGTCGCGCGCGGACACGAAGTCAGCGTCTACTCGCGCGGCGGCGAGAGCGGGATGTGGAACGGACTGCAGCGCATCGTGGTCCCCGCGCTGCACGGCAGCAAGTACCTCGAGACCGCGAGTCACTCCTTCTTCTCCGCGCTCGACGCGCTGCGACGCGACTTCGAC
>DATELS010000548.1:0-2047 GCA_035276365.1 Thermoanaerobaculia bacterium | reverse complement strand
GCAGACGCAGTGGTCAACGTCGGCGATCTCACGATCGTCGCCCAGCCGCCGCAAGTCGCCTCCACGATCCCGTCGAACAACGCCACCAACGTCTCGCTGACGACGACCGTCGAAGCGACGATCACCCCCGGCATCGACCCGACGTCGATCGACGCCGGCTCCATCACGGTGATCGACACCACCACCGGCAACGTCGTCAAAGGCACCGTCACCGCCAACGGCGTGCTCGGCGTCCGCTGGACGCTCCCCGCGGGCGAGTCGCTCGTGCAAGGCCGCCGCTACGTCGCCGCCATCGCCGCCACCGTGCGCGGCTCCAACGGCACACCGCTCGGTCAGGGCTACACGTTCTCGTTCACGACCGCGTCCGTCGTGACGAACGCAGAAGTGCACCCCGAGCGCATCCGCATCACCATCCCCGATGCGAACGGCGTCTCCAAAATCATCGGCACCGCCGGCGCATTGAAGGCCGGCTGGCTGGCCATCCCCGTCCGCCGCAACCGCGACTTCTTGACGCGCTACAGCGTCGAAGCCGCGAACGACGGCAGCTTCTCGCTCGCCATCGGCACGAACGCGCGCGACAAAGTCACGATCGCCGACATGATCGATCTGCGCGTCCTCAACAACAACGGCGCCCTCGCGGCGATCATCCCGCTCACACCGTTCGTCTCCGAAGACGGCAAGAGCTTCGTCGCCCCCGCGAACACCGCGGTGACGTTCAACAGCATCGACGGCTACACGCTCGACGTTCCGGCCGGTGCCTTCGACGTCGCCACCGAGATCACGATGAAGCCCACGGCGCCGACCGCATTCGCGGGCGTGCCGCGTCTCTTCGAAGAGTTCATCTTCGCCGGCACCGTCGACCTCCAGTTCGACGGCCGCGCGAAGAAGCCGCTGCAGCTCACGATCCCGGTCGCCCCCGGCACCGACATCTCCCGCGAAGCCTTCCTCGCCGTCCTCGGCCAGTCGACGCGCGGCCCGCGCATCATGGCCGTCGACACGCTGACCGTCGTCGACGGCAAGCTCACCACGCGCCCGCAGCCGTCGTCGGGCTCGCGCATTCGCACGAACGACATCTATCGCGGCAACGGCGCGAAGGATCTGCTGCAGAAGACGATCGAGGCCGGCCAATACGCCGCGGCGATGATGCACCCGGATCGCGGCACGCTCGCCTGGTCGTTCGTCAACACCGGCGCCACTGTGCTCGAGCTCGTGCAGGACACGCTCTGGTCGATGTACGTCGGCGCGCGCTACGTCGCCGAGTCCGAGGGAGTCGTCGCCTTCCCCGTGCCGGCGAACACGAAGTTCGTGCTCACCGCGTACGACCCCGCGACTTCGCTCAAGGCCTTCGAAGAGACGTACAACGGCATCCCCGTCGGAGCACCGGGAACGGGAACCGCGATCGCCGCACCCGACACCGACTTCAACGGACCACATCCTGTCTTCGCGAGCCCCTTCCGCGTCGAGACCGCCACCGCGCCTCCTCCGGGCGTCACGCTGAGCGCGATCAAAGACATCACCATGTCCTTGAGCGACACCGGCGAGCTCACGATCAGCGGCTCGCTCACCGCCGACATCCAGGTGACCGCACTCGACGTGCGCACGGGCGAGCGTCGCGGACGTTCTCCGCTCCCGCTCACGCTTCCGAACACGAAGCCCGGCGACGAGATCACCGTCATCATCGATGAGAAGGACGTCGATCCCGCGGCCACGATCTCCGTCGTCTTCAACGAGCCCATCGACCTCGGCGCGGCAAGCAGCGACGAAGAAGTCGACACGTTCCTCAAGACCCTCATCAAGCTCGATCGCGCCGACAGCCCCGGCGACACGGGCACCGATCTCCTGAAGACCGCGCTGCTCCGCCTCGACTCGAGCGGACGTCGCGTGACGATCCTTCTGCCATCGCTCCTCGAAGCCGGCGCGAAGTTCCGCTTGACGCTCGAAAAAGACCTCAAAGACCGCTCCGGCAACAACCTCGTCCTCGGCCAGGCCGGCGAGAAGAGCGCGAGCGGCAGTGGCGTGACGCCGATCGGCCCGAGCCCCGCGCCGA
>DATELS010000547.1:0-3057 GCA_035276365.1 Thermoanaerobaculia bacterium | reverse complement strand
ATGAACGATGAACGATGAACGATGCCCACGCGCCCGTTCATCGATCATCGTTCATCGTTCATCGTTCGCTATGATGCGCGCCGCATGAACACGCACATCCAACCCATCTCCGTCGCGCAATACGGCATCGGTCCGATCGGCGCCGAGATCGCGCGTCTCCTCCTTTCCAAGCCGTGGGTGAAAGTCGTCGCCGCCGTCGACATCGACCCGAACAAGATCGGCAAAGACCTCGGCACCGTCATCGGTCTCGGCCGCGAAGTCGGTGTGCTCATCACCGCGCAGCTCGAAGTGAAGCCGGACGTCGTCTGCCACTCGACCGGCTCGCGTTTGCGCGACGTCGCCGGCCAGCTCGAGTCGCTGCTCGAGCGCGGATGCCACGTCGTCTCGACGTGCGAAGAGCTCTCCTTCCCGCTCGACATCGAGATCCGTGAGCGTCTGCAACACGTCGCCCGCAGCGCGAACGTCACCCTCCTCGGTACCGGCGTCAATCCCGGCTTCGTCATGGACAAGCTGCCGCTCACGATCACGTCCGTGTGTCAGGAAGTGAAGTCGGTGGAGATCATCCGCATCCAGAACGCGTCCACGCGACGCGAGCCGCTGCAGCGCAAAGTCGGCGCGGGCATGACCACGGACGAGTTCCGCGCCGCCGTCGACGCGGGGAAGATCAAGCACATGGGACTCCGCGAGTCGCTCATGCTCGTCGGCAACGGCCTCGGCGTCGAGTTCGAGAGCGTGAGCGACGAGAAGATCGAACCGATCGTCGCGGACCGCGAGATCACGACGCAGTATCTGAAGGTCGCGCCGGGACAAGTGGCCGGCGTGCATCAGACGATCTTCGGCAAGGGACGCATCGATGTGAGCCTCGAGCTGCGCATGTACGTCGGCGCGGAGGCCGTGGCGGCGGACCGCGTGATCGTGCGCGGCGTGCCCGACGTCGACATGACGATCAAGGACGGCGTGCACGGTGACCGCGCAACCGCGGCGATGGTGGTGAACGCGATCCCGCGCGTCGTGCAAGCGCGCCCGGGCGTCCTGACGATGGACGATATCCCGATCAGCTACCGGTAACGCGCCGCCGCATCGACCACCCGAGCGCGATCACGCCGAACGCGATCCACACCGCGATCCACGCGGGATGCCCGGACTTGATCCAGTTCCATCCCGCGAGCGTGAACGCCCACAGTCCGTACACGAGCAAAAACACGCGCCGGTGCTGCGCGTCGTCGTCGACGCCCGCCGCGATGCTCGCGCCGAGGATGACCGTGGGGACGAGGCCGAGGAGGAGGTTGAGGAGGAGGATCACGCGGCGGGAGTGTAACGCGCGTCTGGGGAATCTCTCGCGCAGCGTCGCGCCTTACGGGTGTTAGCATCCGTAAGGAGGCAGCATGGCCAGATCAACGATCACCAGTAAGCGACAGACGACGGTGCCAAAGGAAGTATGCGACGCGCTCGACGTCGGCCCCGGCGACAAGCTGACCTGGGAAGTCCATGGAGCGCGCGTGTCGGTGACGACGGAGCGTCCCGCGCTCTGGCGTTGGGTAGGCACGGTGAAGGGTGGCCCCGACGATCCTGTACAAGCGGTCGCCGAGGCACGCAAGCGGAGAGGGCGCATTTGACGTGCAACGCGTGGTCATCGATGCGAACGTCTTCGTCTCGCTGCTCACCGGGCGCCACGAGAAGCAACACACGGCCGCACGTGCTCTCCTGCAGGACGCAGAAGACGGAAAGATCAGGGCGATCCTGCCGCAGTTCGTGGTCTTCGAAATTACGTACGTTTTGCAGAGCCTGTACGACGTGACTGGCGAGCGCCTCTCTTCGATGGTCCGCGACGTGGTGTCTTTTCCGGGCGTGCAGACGGTCGATGATTGTTCATGGTCGCGCATCTTTGAAATCTGGCCGGACCGGCTCGCAGGCCTCGCCGACGCGGCGATCGTCGCGGTCGCGCAGGCAAATCGCTACGAAGCCGTGGCGACATTCGATCGCAAGCTTACGAATCGCCTCGAGTCGTTCGGCCTCGCACCGTACTGGTAGCGCGCGAAGCGCGTCAGCGATACCGCAAGTCGATCACCTTCCGTACCGCGTCCTTTGCGGCGTTCGGGAGGTTTTGCACGCGCGTGAGCACGTCGTTGAAGGCGTGGGACTCGCCGCCGTGCTTGAAGCATTCGCCGCAGCGCGGGAGTTGGGAGAAGTCGCGGCGGTTGAAGGCGTCCTGCATCGTGGCGAAGCGGTCGCCGTCGATGATCTCGCGCAGCGACTGCGTCTTCAGGTCGCCCATCACCTGGTCGCCGTGCGCGTCGTAGCAGCAGTGCGTGACGCGGCCGTCCGCGAAGATCACCACCCACGTGAAGAACGCGCCCTGCACGCAGCCGTAAAACTTCCCGTGCAGATCGGTCTCCTCGTTCACGTCGAGCGCCTCGCACGTCTTCTCGATCACGCGCGCGTTCTTGTACTGGCGCAGGTCGAAGACCTCGCGGAAGTCGTCCACCGTTTCTTCCAGCGTCAGACGCGAGCGCATCTTCTGAATCTCGATGCGCAGCGGATGTCCCTTCGCCTGCGCGAGAAACTTGCGCGTGAGCTCGACGAGCTTGTCGAAGTCGCCCCCGGTGCGAAGCTGCGGGTAAATCTTCGGATCGATCGAGTCGACGCAGATGCGGATGCGCTTCAGCGGCGTGGCCAGGAGCTTCGCGCCGATCTCCTCCGTCAACACCAACCCATTCGTCGACAGACTCGCCTCGGGGAACAGTCGAATGGCGTCGTCGATGCGCGAGTACAGCAGCGGCTCGCCCATCTCGTGCAGCCACTTCAGGCGCAGTCCGAGTCCGTGGATCTCGCGCTCCGCTTTCTCGACGAGCGGCCAGGCCATGTCCTCGTACGGACGCCGCAGCACCGGCAGCGGACACATGCCGCAGCGGAGGTTGCACTTCGACGTCAGCTCGAGGCCGACCTTGATCCGCGAGGGAGAGAACTTCATGTGCCCGTCACCAAGTCCCGGAACACGCGTCCGTATTCCGTCCAGGAGTACTTACGGGCGGACGCGGCCGCGCGTCGCTCCAGCTC